>JBGVDU010000342.1:0-10596 GCA_045119555.1 Acutalibacteraceae bacterium
ATATAGTTCTTTGAGATGGTCTCTTCCGTCAGCTTCAGAATCTGCTTAGTGTTGATTTTCTCTTGCGGTGTTTTCTCTTCCGGTTGTTCTTTGGCATCCTTGTTGTCCTTGTTACCGAAATACCAAGTTTACTTTTTTGCATTTTTAATCTACCTTCTTCAAAACTTATTATATTCACAGTGAATTATCAAAAATACCGCAAAATAATCCACTGAGTTTTTCAATTAAAATATAAATTTATTTTCTTTAAGCAACAGCTGTGTTTTAAGCTGTCACAGCCTGTGGGATAAAGCCTTTTCCGAAACGCTTATTTATTGAGATTAACACCGTTTGGCTCTTGATCATCAATATCGGCAACTTCCGAAGCATTAACAGGTGTAGGAATCGTTGTGTTTACGGGAGTGGGAATATCATTTACAGGGGCAGCTACATTCAAATTGCATCCGCAAACCGTGCAGAAAGAAGAATCCTCAGCAGTCAAGCTACCGCACTGAGGGCAAATCTTACCTGTCTGTTCTGTCGAAACGGGAGCCTCAACAGGCATTTGCATACCACAGGAATTACAGAAAGCAGCATTGCTTACTACCTCGGCACCGCAATTACGGCAGACTTTCACACCCTTAATTGATCTTATCTGCTCCTTATACTTCTCAACTCTTACTAAGGCATCCTTAACATTGACAATCAAATCGCTGTACATAGCGTTCGGGTTGTCCTTGTTTTCCTCAAAATAGCTCTTACCAATCTGCATATAAATATTATTAATCTGCTTTTCCTCGTCGGAAATAATACCGTTAATCTTTGCTGTTTCAGCAAAAATCTTCGTTTGCTGAGCCGCCTCCTGGCCTGCCTGAGTAAGCTTTTTTCCTAAATCGTTTAAAAAATCCAATGCCATATCTATTACCTCTTTTTATAATTAGATAAAGCCCGACACCTTGTGTCGAAACCTTCCAATTATATTTTACCATATAAAATTATTTTTTACAATACCCATGCAAAATTTATGTATTTTGTGCGGCTTTTTCTTTATATCTATTTTACAATGCCTTGCTATTTTAATTAACAACCACAAGCTATGCAATTTTTATTTAATTTTTTACCTTTTGTCTAAACATCTTATTCTGCTCTCATATTATAAACGGGTATCGTTTTCAAATAGCTTGAGGTAAGCGGAAAAACCTTGTAGTAGGAATTCATGTCGGTAAACTTTTCATAATAAAGCTTTTTTGTAAACAAAGTAACATCTAAAGAAATTTCTTCATTCAATTCGTTTACAACCTCCGCAAGCTTTTTTGCACTCTCTGCACTGAAACCGTTGGGATTATAGTACGCAAGCGTTATATGAGGCGTAAGCGGATACGGCAAGGATTTTACTCCGTCAACCGTATCGTACAAATTCATTAGCTTTATGTAATCCTCCTCTGTCTTTGGCTTTAAAGCAAGAACAAGGCTTGTGCCTACCATATTGATAACATAGTTAGTCTGCATAACAATTTTTTCGCTTACAATCTTGTCTGCATAGACCTTCTGCAAGAGATTTATTTCATTGTTAAACATCTCTTCCCCTATATCGGACAGCTTGCTTGAATTGCTTAAGTCATGCAGTGTTACATGAAAAGTATCACTCTTCAGCTTTTCGCAAAAGCATTCCCCTGCTCGTTTATATAATTCGTCTGTGATTATCCCCATATTCTTTTTGGTTATATCGGTCAAATCAAAGACGGTTGTATCGCCGAAAAAGGGTTTGAATTTATTATCCGCATCAACCTTATTTTTAAGTGATGAATTAACCTCAAACCGAGAATCGGGTAATTCAAAAACAGGTTTTTCAAAGGAATTAATTCTCTCAAGAAATTCGTTAAAGCTTTCCATAAAGCAAAATTTCTCCTTTAATTCTTATTAGTGCTCTGCTTGCTTAATCTTGACGGAAGCTTTTGGGAGATTCTAACCAAATCTTCATCAAGAACAACATTATAAAGGTGTGGGTCAAGAACAAATCTGTCACAACCTTCTATTTCGGCAAGCAGGTCAATGCACTTTTCATAGGGAAGATTCACAAGTGACGCACCTTTGAGGTTTTCGCTTTTCACATTCTCCTTACGGGAATAAATCGGGACATAAAGCTTATCGTCCTTTGCTTTGTAAATCTGAGGCTTAACAATCATCTTCTGCTTAACAGGGAACATAACAGGGTTATCGCCCTCTCCGCCTACCTCCAAATCCTTTTCGTCCATAGTAACGGTAGCGGGAAGCCACACGTTGGAGTCACGCAAGCATGATAAAACCGTAAACATATTCTCTTTATTTCTGTTATTTAAAAATCTTAAAATCAACGCACTGAGAAGCTCTCCGTTTTTAAGCATCTCGGGAGTTACCTTAACCTTTTTCTGTGCATTACCGTTATTTATATTTGCATTCATATTAATTCTCCGTTTTGTATTCTTTATTAATCATTCTTAAAATTAAGCCTGCAAGCGTTTGTGCTTATAGGCTCGGAGCAAAGTTTTTTCTGATTATAAATGCAATGCTCCAAACGATATATTCATTCTATAAATTCCATATTGCGGAATTTTATAAAAAATATTTTACCGACTATGTCTATTATATAAAATATGATAATCTTTGTCAATTAACACTGTATTAATTCTTTTTCCAAATAAAAACAATGGGCAGTACTAAATCTACTGCCCATTGGAAATTTTATTATTTGGAAACTGCCTTAGTAATTGCTTTTCTGATCATATCAACAGGAATCATTGTGAATGCAAGCAGGATTACCACGCACCAGCCTACAACACCGAACGGTGTACAGCTGAACATTTCTCCGATAAACTGGAACGGTGCAAGAGGAATCAATGCACAGTTTACAAGAACTGCCTGTATAGCCGCAATCGCAAGCAACACCTTAATGAAGCCGGGGTTTTCGTTCAAGCCCTTGAAGATACCGAATCCCTCATCACGAACATTAAAGCCATTGAAGAGAGCGGCAAGGATAAAGAGAACGAAATATGCTGTCAAGTGCTTTTCATTTGGAGTTCCATCTGCTCCCCAATCGCCGAAGAAGTTAGCGAATACAGGCAATTTAAGGAACAAGAAACTTATTACTGTAAGCCATGTGCCCATTACGCCGATTTGAACTGCCATCTTCTTGCTGACAATACTCTCGTCACGTCTTCTCGGTTTTTCGTGCATATACTCCTTGAGTGCAGGCTCGTTACCGAGCATAATAGCACCAAGGCTGTCCATTACAAGGTTTACAAACAAGAGGTGAGTAACCTTGAGCGGCTCTTCAACACCGAAGAACGGTGCGATTGCACTTACTACAACAGCCGCTACGTTAATAACAAGCTGGAATTTACAGAACTTCAAAATATTATGGTAAATAGTTCTGCCATACCAAATAGCATCTTTAATTGACTTAAAGTTATCGTCGAGAATAACAATTTTACCTGCTTCTTTAGCAGCCTCTGTACCGCTGCCCATTGCGAAACCAACGTCCGCTCTCTTAAGAGCCGGTGAGTCGTTAACGCCGTCACCTGTCATACCTACAACAAGGTTCATTTCCTGGCACAAGCGTACCATTCTTGACTTATCGGTGGGCAATGCTCTTGCGATAACTCTGATTTTCGGAATAATCTTCTTAACCTCATCGTCGCTCATTTCGTTAAGCTGAGCGGAAGAAAGTGCTACATCGTTCTTATCTGTAAGCAAACCTGCGTCCTTAGCGATAGCTACGGCTGTTTCAAGGCGGTCACCTGTAATCATTACAACCTGAATGCCTGCGTCCTTAACCTCTTGAATAGCTTCCTTAGCCTCAGGTCTAACCTCATCACGGATACCTACAAGACCGATAATAACGATATCGTCATTAATCTTGCTTTCAACCATTGACTTCTCGGAATAACCGAAAGCCAATACACGCATAGCCTTTTCTGCAAGCTCGTCAATCTTCTTGTCGAGCACCTTTTTGTCAAGCTTCTGAACATTGCCGTCCTTATCGAGATACTTTGTAGCATTGGCGAGCAATCTTTCGGGAGCACCCTTATAGAAGGTTTTGCCCAAATTATCAATTCTTGCCTGGCTGAACTTGTTTGTTGAGTTAAAGCCCTGGCTTTCTGTGATTACATATTCTTTGGTCTGTGCAAGTGTGTTAAATGTTTCCTCGCCGATAAACTTCATCAATGCCTGGTCGGTAGCGTTACCGCCGATAACCTTATGCTGGTCATCAAACATTGACTGTGTGTTCTTACCGATTGTGATATCGAGAAGACCCTTAACCTTGCTGTGCTTGCTAAGCTGTGAAAGCTCAATGGATTTACCGTCTGCTGTGAAGAAATCCACAACCTCAAGCTTACCCTTTGTGATAGTACCTGTCTTATCGCTGAAAAGAATGTTCAATGAACCTGCTGTTTCGATACCCTCAGCCTTTCTTACGAGAACATTGTGGTCAAGCATCTTGCTTGTGTTCTGCATAAGAACAAGAGAAATCATAAGCGGAAGTCCCTCGGGAACTGCACATACAATAATTACTACTGCAAGTGAAACCGCATCAATAATCTTTTGAATAACAACATCTGCACCGAGTGCAAAGAATTCGCCGAAGCCGCCTGCTATTACAATTCCGTGAATAATATAAAGTAATGCAATAACAATAGCACCGATGTAACCGAATGTGGAAATCTGCTTTGCAAGCTTTCCAAGCTTAACCTTAAGCGGAGAATCGGGCTCGTCCTCCTGCATTTCCTCAGCCATTTTACCCATCATTGTTTTAAGGCCGACTTTTCTTACATCAAGAATACCCTCGCCGTCAAATACAACAGCACCTCTAAAAAGAGAATGCTTATCAACGAATGTATCACCTGTGATGTCATCTGCAAGCTGTACAAACTCATCTGCGGCAGTTTTCTTGCACTCCTCTGCCTCACCGTTGAGGGCGGAGTTATCTACCTTAAGCTTGCCGTCAATCAAGATACCGTCTGCAGGAATCTTGTCACCGGACTGGAGCAAAACCTTGTCGCCTACAACAACGTCATCCATATCAATCACAGTAACAACACCGTTACGGTAAACCTTACATTTGTCCTTTTCTGTACTGTCCTTTAATTCTCTGTACTTTGTGTCACTGGCTACGCCTGTTTTGGCAGATACCACCGCAACAATCAAAATTGCCACGATTGTTCCGAGCGGTTCGTAAATAGCCGCCTTGCCAAAGAAGAACATTACGATCATAATTGCCGCTATTGCAAGCAACACCTTAATCATTGGGTCCTTAAATGTTTCAACAAATTCCGCCCAGAACGTGGTGGGCTCAGAGTCGGGAATGACGTTTGAACCGTGCTGTTCCCTCGACTTTTCGACTTCCTTGTCGGTAAGTCCGTTAAATTTCATACAAATATCCTCCCTAAATTTACACGGAATAAGGAGAAACACCTCATTTTAGTGCTTCTCCTTATGTAATTATATTTTAATTAACACAATTTGTCAATTAAAAGTTTTAGCTGTAACGATTTGCCACATCAACGATTGAACCGTCGCTTGTAGCTGAACCGATAGCGTTAAATTTCCATTCGCCGTTATGTCTGTAAACCTCACCGAAAATCATAGCTGTCATATTGTCATAATTCTCTGTAAGATTATATTTGCATATCTCCTGACCGTTAGCCGCATTTACAAGTCTGATGAATGCGTTGCGAATCATGCCGAAATGCTGTTTTCTTCTGTAAGCATCGTAAATAGTTACTGTGAAAACAATTCTATCAATCTGCGGCGGAACTCTGGACAAATCTACTACAATCTGTTCGTCATCGCCTGCACCGGCACCTGTAAGATTATCGCCCATGTGCTGAACGCTTCCGCTCGGATGTGAAAGATTATTGTAGAAAACAAGGTCGTACTTGTTTCTCAGCTTGCCGTCCTGCAAAAGAATAGCAGACGCATCACAGTCAATATCCTGAGGTCTTGGTGCGAAAAGACCGCCTCGTCTTTGCACCTCATCCCAACCCAAACCTACAACTATTCTTGAAAGCCCCGGGTTATCCTTGGAAAGGCTAACCTTTTGGCCTTTTTGTAAATTTACTGACATAATTTTTATATCCTCTCTACGTTATTTGCGGCCGTGCTTCCAGCTCAGTCCCCAATCGAACGCTCTATCGAGTGTTGAATGACCGCTGTAAAACTTCATAATCTTTTCGATACCGAAAGTTTCATCGTCAATATTCTCAAAGAGAAGCAAGCCGCACATCTTTTTTCTCGATTTAAAGGAATCCATTTTTATAACCAATGCATCCGCTCCCGGATATTTTACAGTAACGGTGGCATCAGCCTGTTTCCAATGTGCAACACCCTTATAAATAAAGGCAAACACAACAATCCTTTTTATGCTCGAAATTTTGCTGCCGTTGATTTTTAAATTTTCGCCCGAATCGGACATGCCCGTTCTGTCATCGAAATCCAAGGAAATGTACGGCAGCTTTTTCAGAGAACCGTAAGACTCATCAAGAGCCTGAATAACTCCCTTTTTGCCGTTTTTCAGCTCATAAAAGCAGCCTAAATCCAAATCTATTCCTTTGCATAAGCCAAGCTTTTTAAATAAAGCATTATGATTCTTCGGCTCGGAATTCCATTTTAGGTTTATGAGTATTTCGTCAGAATCGGTAAAAGAGCCGTGCTTTAGGCTCACCTTATCTCCACTAAGCAAACTGACCGCCATAATATCACGCTAATCAGCCAACCTCAACGCCGTAGCTGCCACAAAGTGCCGCTAAGCCGCCCTGATAGCCGCTGCCGATAGCATTGAATTTCCACTCGCCGTTGTTTTTGTAAAGCTCACCGAATACGACAGCTGTTTCGATGGAGAAATCCTCACCCAGATCATAGCGAAGAAGCTCTTCGTTGTTATCCTCGTTGTAAATTCTGATATAAGCGTTTGAAACCTGTCCGAAGTTCTGATGTCTTACCTCTGCATCGTAAATTGTTGCTGTGAAAGCAATCTTTGATACAGAAGCGGGAACCTTTGACAAATCAACCTTGATCTGCTCATCGTCACCGTCACCCTCACCTGTGAGGTTATCACCCATGTGAGAAACGCTCTCGGAAGAGTGCTTGAGATTTCCGTAGAATACGAAATCACTTGAAGCCGCACACTTGCCGTTATCTCCGAGCAAGAAAGCTGATGCGTCCAAGTCGAATGCTGCACCTGTATCGAACGCATTAACGTCCCAACCAAGTCCCACTACTACATTTTTAAGTCCCGGATTACCCTTTGTAAGACTTACCTTTTGACCTTTTGTTAAACTAACCGGCATAATAAAAATCCTCCCAAATCTTTAATTTTATATATAAGTTATTATGCTGACACAATTAATTGGTTACGCAACCTCGATGCCATAGTGACCGCAAAGTGCTGCCAAGCCACCCTGGAAACCACTGCCGATTGCATTAAACTTCCACTGTCCGTTGTACTTATAAAGCTCACCAACTACAATAGCTGTTTCGATAGAGAAATCCTCGCCTAAGTCGTAACGGATAATTTCCTGTCCTGTTGCTTCATCAACGATACGGATATATGCGTTTGAAACCTGTCCGAAATTCTGATGTCTTACATCTGCATCATAAATTGTTACGGTAAATGCAACCTTTTCGATATTTGCGGGAATCTTGGAGAGATCAACCATAATCTGTTCATCGTCACCGTCACCCTGACCTGTAAGGTTATCACCCATGTGCTGAACCGCACCGCTTGTGTGCTGAAGATTGCCATAGAAAATAAAATCCTTATCAGTCGGGCACTTTCCGTTTGCACCGAGAACGAACGCAGAAGCGTCCAGGTCGAAATCGTAACCGGAATCGAACTCATTTACGTCCCAGCCCAAGCCAACCATCAAATTTTTAAGGCTCGGATTACCTTTAGTTAAATCTACTTTTTGTCCTTTTGTCAAGTTAATAGGCATTTTTTATTCCCTCCAATAATAGCTTTATCGCACCGTTTAATAGTTGTTGTTATAGTTATTGAAATTACTTGGTGCGTTATACATCTTGTTAAACTCTGCCTTGATATTCTGAAGCTTTGCTTGATCCTGAAGACGTTGCTGTCTTGCTTCTTCCTGAATACGTCTTGTTTCGCCGATACCATCGACAATAGTTCTCCAAGTTGTTTCCAATGTTTCAATTTTAATAGAGCTTCCCGCCGCAAGTCTTGTTGTAATCTTGGACTGCTCTACCGTGTTTTGAGCATTTCTGATAAGCAGCTCATTTGTTTTTTGATCAAGAGCCGAAATAGCTTCAGCCTGTATTCTCTGTCTTTTAAGCATGATAGCCTGTGCAAGAGCCTGCTTGAAAACAGGCAGTGTAATAATAAACGCTGAGTCAATCTTTCTTACAAGGTTCATGTTGCTGAATTCCATTGTTTTTATCATTGGGATTGACTGAATTGCTATGCTCTCGGCAGTTCTGAGGTCCTGTGTTCTCTGCTCAAGCATCATCAAGGCCTGTTCACAGGACTGAATCTCAAATTGTATTCCGGAATCTCCCGTTTCTGCCATCTCATTTTTTCTTTGCTCTATATATGCTTCTATTTCTCTGCAGCCTTGCTCGCCTGCGAGAATATATTTTACCAGCTCATGATAATACTTTACATTAGCCTCGAACATGTTATCAAGCTGACGATTTGCCTGCTTGATTTCCGATTCGTATTTTTTAAGCTGAACATAGATTTTGTCAACCTCATCGCCCATTGAGTTGTACTTAACAAGAATTTTGTCAATCTGCTTTTTCATATTTCCGAACAGCTTGTCGAAAAGGTTTGGATTATCTTTAAGCTCATCTATATCAAACTGATCCATAATCTTAGCCAATGCGTTGAGCATTTGGCTTGAATCGTCAAGCTGTGACATATTAACATTGCGAAGCACAACGTCAGATGCCTTAGAAATTTCCTCCGCCGCATTTGCACCGAAAGATACTATTGATTCAATATTATTAATCTCAATCTGACTTACAAGTGCGTCCACCTCGGGAGAGTTTACAAGCTGAGCATTCAGGTACTCTCTCTCGTCAACGATATCGTATGTCTTAACCTCTTCAATCGCAGAATTATTGTTTGCCACAGTCATCTGATTGCTTTGAGGCTGCTGTTCATACGCCGCTTTTTTGAAATTAATTCCCATAAAATTTACCTTCCTTTCTTAAAAAGCCTTTCCTTCCAAGATTTTTTTACACCCTTTGCGGTACTTCCGGAAACCATTCCGAAATTAGGTACTCGCAAACCATACATATATTCTCCTATTTGGTGTTCGTCCATAAGGCTTTTTGTAAAATATGTTTCTACACTTTGATACCCTGTGGGCACAAAGAATACTACATCAAATCCAACAAGGTTTAAGAAAGCCAAAATTATGGCATCCTCCTTAGAAATAAATGCTTCTGTTGTGTTAATATAGAGTACCTTTGGATTCTTCTTTGTGAAATCGAATTTTTGAATCAATCTCAGCAAGTCTGTTTGTATATTCAAAACGGTCGAAACAATCAGATATTCCGTACCGTTGACAAAGGTTCCTTCAATCAGCCTTTGGTCAAGCAACATCTGCAATTTGTCCAAAATATAGTCCTGCGTTTCTTCTCGAAGCACTCTGTACTGATAATTCGGGCTTGACTTAATTGCCTGCTTTTGAACTTTTCCGTTTTTAAAATAATCCGTTGCGTTCGCTTTCATCGGATTCGGAACACGTGGGTCTATATAAGGCACTGAGGTTATAACAAAGGTATCCTCTGTCATAAGCGATTTTACGGAAGCCCAATACTGCTGAACATTTCCGTCCTTTACACCTGAAACCTTGGCAAAAAGCACCGGCATATTCACAACATTGTCCACCGTGCTGAAATTGGGGCGGAATCTCAATTCCTGATCCCATAAAATAGCGATTTCCTCGTACATGGTTTTAAGCGTTACAGGCACTGCCTTGTTGTACTGGTGATTTCGATACATGCCCGAATCGGTGTACATCACCTCGTCAAGCTCTCGTTCTGCGTGATATGCCGCTGTGGCAATCTGCAAGCCGTTTTCCTCTGTCGGGAAATGCGGAACATCGAGCGATTGCTCGAAATTCATCTCATAAAGGAATTTATCCTCAAGCACGCATTTCGTGTTAAGGTTCGGCAAAAGAATAAGAACATCGGTCGGAAGCTTTGAAAGCGTTTTCATAAACAACGCCTCATAGTCATTTTTACATCCGCCCAAATAAATAAAGCACGAAACAAACGGCATTGACCAGCCGTCAAACAATATCCGCCAATATCTTCTGAGCAGGCAAATGACATACACAGCCTTCATTGTAAGCTTATTGAGATTCATTCCCTCTTTTTGGGATTCCTCGAGAATTACGTCAATAAATGCCTTTACCGCCAATCTTTCAAGAATTTCGTTTTGCGGCTTTATTCGTGATGCCAAATGGGAAATCATCTGCTCTTTTGTACTATAAGTATGGTGTAACCTGTTAGTATATTCTAACTCCCCATTGAACAGCTTTAACTTACATTAAAAATTATATTACTGTAGTAACTGTAAAACTGGAAATCAACGATACAATACATATACACTTT
>JBGVDU010000343.1:0-1580 GCA_045119555.1 Acutalibacteraceae bacterium
ACTAAAGTAAAAAATAAAAAATAAAAGGCGGTCGCAAGGTCGCCGAGATGAAAGCGAGCGACTTGAAGCCCTACGGGCTTCACCCAGAGCGAGCGGCAAAGGACTAAAGTAGACAGACAAAAGTCCGCCTAATTGACATAGGGGGTGTAGGGGGTTATTGCCATATTTGGCAATATCCCCCTACATAGCTTTTTCCTACATTTGCCGAACAGCAAAACTAGGTGCCCCGCCCCGGCAAGAGGGGCAAAGGTAGAGTAAATAGAGAACAGATTTTCAGCAAAGCTGAAAATCATAAATCGGCGAACAACAAATCACCCGTAAATAACATACCAAAAACAAAAAAGTATCTGACGATTATAACCGTCAGATACTCCGGGGAGAACCACTGTCAGCAGGTTCTCCCCATTCAAACCGCATGGAAATGCAAAAATCCCTCCGTGCCCCTCTCCGCTGAGTGGAGCATAAGAGAGTTTCGCCGCTTGCGAGCGGCGACCAAAGACGCTGTCTTTGGAATCTGCAAGCCTTTGAAAAGGCTTGAGCGAAACTTTAATAGGAGTTATCGAAGGTAAAAAAAGCATTTAGCGAAACTTCAATAAGAAGTTTCGCTAAAATCAAATGTGTTCATGGTGACTTTCCGGGAACATTGAAGAATCATATTCTCTCCCATGCGTATCATAATAATTTTTTATGGCATTTTTTATTGCTTCCTCAGCAAGCACAGAACAGTGCAGCTTGTGTGGCGGAAGTCCGTCAAGTGCTTCGGCTACTGCCTTGTTTGTCAAAGCAAGTGCGTCGTTCAAAGGCTTGCCTTTTATCATTTCGGTTGCCATTGAGGAAGAGGCTATCGCCGAACCGCAGCCGAAGGTTTCAAATTTAACGTCCTCAATTATATCGTTTTCAATTTTAAGATAAATTCGCATGATATCTCCGCACTTGGCGTTGCCAACCTCGCCTATGCCGTCGGCATTTTCAATCGTGCCCACATTGCGTGGGTTTGTGAAATGCTCCATTACCTTTTCACTGTATAACATAACTTCTTTTTCCCTCCTGTAAATCTCTCCAAACGGGTGATATACTTCTTAAATAATCAACAACCTTTGGAACTTCGTTTATAATGTATGAAATTTCCTCCTCCGTGTTTTCTTCGCTAAGAGTTAATCTCAATGAGCCGTGGGCAATTTCGTGCGGTCTGCCTATTGCAAGCAAAACATGGCTCGGGTCGAGTGAGCCTGACGTACAGGCAGAGCCGGAGGAAGCGTAAATTCCCTTTGCATCGAGTAAAAGAAGAAGTGATTCACCCTCAATTCCCTCGAAGCAAATGTTTACGTTGCCGGGCAGTCTGTTATTTCTGTCGCCATTTAAAATTGAATGAGGAATAGTGAGCAGTCCGTCAATCAGTTTTTCACGGAGAGCGAGAATCCTTTTGTTGTTTTGCTCAAAATTATTGCATGCTTCCTCGAATGCGGCGGCTGTGCCAACTATTCCGGGCACGTTTTCCGTACCGCCACGCTTGCCTCGCTCCTGAGCACCGCCCTCAATCAGATTTGAAAGAAAAACGCCCTTGCGAGCGTATAAAACTC
>JBGVDU010000344.1:0-15733 GCA_045119555.1 Acutalibacteraceae bacterium
ATGCAGACGGTATTTTAAAAAATGCCGCCGACAAAGCAAAGGAAGTTTTCCACAGTGAGCACTCATATATGTTGATAAACGGCAGTACCTGCGGAATTTTGGCGGCTGTTCGCACTGTTACACATTATGGTGATGAAATAATAATTGCCCGAAATTGTCACAAGGCCGTTTACAACGGTTGCCTGCTGAACAATCTTGATATGCACTTTATCCACCCTCAGCAGGATAAAAAAAGCGGCGTAAGCGGAAGCATTTCACCTCAAAACATAAAAAAAGCTGTCGAGCAGTACCCACGCTCAAGAGCAGTTATCATCACCTCCCCAACATACGAGGGTGTCATAAGCGACATAAGGGCAATAGCGGATATAGTACACAGTCACAATATTCCGCTGATAGTTGACAACGCCCACGGGGCACATCAGCCGTTTTGTGATTTCTGCAAGGGAGAGCCTATTTCTAACGGTGCAGATATCGTGATATCAAGCCTGCATAAGACCTTACCGTCACTCACTCAAACAGCCATTGCTCATATAAACGGCAATTTGGTAAATCCGAAAGCCTTTGAACGACAGCTTGCAATATTTGAAACAAGCAGTCCGTCATACATTTTAATGGCTTCTATGGACCGCTGTTTTGATTTTTTACTGAATAATCGTGATGCTTTTATTCAATACAAAAACAAGCTTACGGCCTTTTCCGCAAGCATGCGGGAGTTAAAGCATTTAACAGTGCTTTGTCACGGCAATGATTCTTTGGAAAATCACAATTTTTATTCCTTCGATATAGGAAAAATTGTAATATGCACAACAGGCTGTTCAATAAACGGTGTCGAGCTTATGAGCATTTTGCGTGAAAAATACCGCATAGAATTGGAAATGTCTTACCCATTCTACGCAGTTGCCATGACGAGCGTTTGTGATAGCAAAGAAAGCTTTGACCGTCTTGCAAAGGCACTAAAGGAAATAGATCAAACGATTACCGCTGATTCCGAAAAAATTACTCCGTTTAAAATACCGATACCCCAAAAATCGCACCTCCGACTTGCGGATTTACCCGAGGACGGAGTGTGTATAAATCTTAAAAATGCGGCAGGCAGAATCTGCCTTGAATACATTTTCGCATATCCGCCCGGAATCCCGATAACGGTGCCCGGCGAGATTATTGACAATGAAATTATCGACTGCATAAACACTCTGATTACCTCAGGTGTTTCGGTGCAAAGCACACACAGCGAAAATGTCGAGGAAATTCTTGTGGCAGATAATGAAGCCGTTCAATAAAAATATATTTACTCAAAAAAACCACCGTCGGTCTTGTGAACTGGCGGTGGTTTTTAACATATCATTTATTTTAAAATAACCGTTTGCTTTTATTTATCCTTTGCATCAAAAACGAATTTATCCTCACGGTAGTCACAAACTATGCTGTCACCTTTTTTAATAGACCCTTCAAGCATTTTTTCGCTCACAGTATCCTCAATCTCGGAACGAATAAGTCTTCTGAGAGGTCTTGCACCGTAGGTGTCATCAAAGCCTTTTTCTGCAAGCTTGTCCTTTGTGTTTTCCGTGAATTCAACTGTAATATCCAATGATGACATTCTCTGTGCAAGTGACTCCAGCATATTGCCTGCAATCTGCTTTATCTCATCGTGACTAAGCTTGTTAAACACTATAATATCATCAACACGGTTGATAAACTCGGGTTTGAATACCTTTTTCAGCTCGCCGAGAACAATCTCCTTAATATTCTCATTCGACTTATCCTTGCCGTCGCTGTTCGCAAAGCCAAGCTGCTGACGCTTACTGCTGTCTGTGATAAGCGATGCACCCACGTTTGAAGTCATGACGATTACGGTATTCTTAAAGTCAACCGTTCTTCCCTGTGAATCGGTAAGTCTGCCGTCCTCGAGTATCTGCAAGAGCATGTTGAAAACATCGGGATGAGCCTTTTCAATCTCATCAAAAAGCACAACTGAATACGGCTTTCTGCGAACCTTTTCCGTAAGCTGACCGCCCTCGTCAAATCCGACATATCCCGGAGGTGAGCCTATAAGCTTTGCAACCGTATGCTTCTCCATATATTCGGACATATCAAGTCTGATCATAGCATCCTCACTGCCAAACATCGTTTGAGCAAGTGCCTTTGTAAGCTCCGTTTTTCCGACACCCGTAGGACCTAAGAAAATGAACGAGCCTATCGGACGTTTCGGGTCTTTTAAGCCAACTCTGCCACGGCGAATTGCCTTTGCAACACTTGTTACGGCTTCGTGCTGACCGATAACTCTTTCGTGAAGAATACTTTCCAGCTTCAGCAAGCGTTCGCTTTCCTCTTGTGTAAGCTGAACCACGGGAACACCCGTCCACATTGAAACAATGTTTGCAATATCCTCCGCTGTTACCTCATCACTTGATTTATGGCTCTTCTCCTTCCAATCCTTTTTGGCGTTTTCCTCTTCCTCCTTAAGCTTCTTGATAGTATCTCTGATTTCCGCACAGCGTTCAAATTCCTGTGCGTTTACGGCACTTTCAAGTTCACTTTCCTGTGCTTTGATGTCATTTTCGATTTGCTTAAGGCTGTCGGGGGCAGTATAGGCATTCAATCTTACCCTTGATGCGGCTTCGTCAATGAGATCAATCGCCTTATCGGGCAGATACCTGTCAGCAATATATCTTGAGCTGAGCTTAACTGCGGCATCAATGGCTTCATCTGTTATTTTAACCTTATGGTGTGCTTCGTATTTATCTCTAAGTCCTTTTAGAATTGTTACGGACTCCTCCTGTGTCGGTTCACCGACTGTTACGGGCTGGAATCGTCTTTCCAAAGCGGCGTCCTTTTCGATATACTTTCTGTACTCGTTAAGCGTTGTAGCACCGATTACCTGAAAATCACCTCTTGCAAGGCTGGGCTTTAGAATATTTGCCGCATCGGCACTGCCCTCCGCTGAACCTGCACCTACTATGTTGTGAAGCTCATCAATAAACAAAATGATATCGCCCGAGGACTTAACCTCGTCCATAGCGTTTTTGATACGCTCCTCAAAGTCACCTCTGTACTTAGTGCCGGCGATCATTCCCGTAAGATCGAGCGAGAAAATACGCTTATCCTTCAAAAGCTCCGGAACCTCACCGTTTGCGATTTTAAGTGCAAGACCCTCGGCAACAGCCGTTTTACCGACACCCGGCTCACCGATAAGGCAGGGGTTATTTTTTGTTCTTCGTGAAAGAATCTGAATAACTCTTTCGATCTCTTTTTCTCTGCCGATTACAGGGTCTATTCCTCCGTCCTTTGCAAGCTTTGTTAAATCTCTGCCGAACTGCTCAAGGGTTTTTGAATTGCCTTTTCCGTCCTTCTGCGAATTGCCGAAAATATCGTGCTTTCCGTTTGAAAAACCGCTCTCTCGGTTATTTTCGCTGCTTATACCGCTTACAATTTTTTTGTATAGGCTCTTAATATCAACATTTAAATCATTAAGGAATGAAACCGCATAGCTGTCCTCGTCCTCTAAAAGAGCCAGCAAAAGATGCTCTGTACCGATGTAGCTGTTTCCGAGCCTTGCTCTTTCCACATTGGCATTTTCAAGCACACGCTTTGCCCTCGGAGTAAAATCGTTAATAGTCAGCTTAACGGGACTGTTTCCGGAGCCTACCTTTTCCTTAAGCAGCTCGAGAATCTTATCAAAGTCCACTCCCTCTGCACTCAAGGCAGTTGCGGCAACGCCGTTTCCTTCCTTTAAGAGGCCGAGCAGAATATGTTCCGAGCCGACCCAAGTGTGACTGAGTCTTTCGGCTATCTCAATTCCGAGATTAACCGAAAGATTTGCTTTTTGTGTAAATCCCTGAAAATTATACATAAACCAATACCTCCCTGATTTAATGGTTTTCTTTTCTTATCACATATTTAAATTATTCCTTATAAGCGTTGCTCTTACTGCATCTCTTTCCTGTGCCGTAAGAGGATTTCCAACATTTTTTATAAGTGTTGCAGGCTGAATATCCACAATCAGTCTATTAACAGTGTCGAGTGAAATTGAATCTATAAGACCTGTTGTAATTCCCATTCTCACATTTGAAAGATGCTTCAAGGCTTCGTCACAAGAAATCAATCTGGCATTTTTAAGAATTCCCTCTGAGCGATACACGCTGTCCTGTACCGAAATATGCTTCGACATTTCTTCTCTTGCTTTCATTTCTTGAGAAATAAGCTGTTTTGCAATATTCCTTAAATTCTCGATAGCCGTTTTCTCGCTGATGCCGAGTGAAATTTGGTTTGAAAGCTGATACAAAGCCGCTACGGACTCAGTGCCTTCACCATATGTTCCTCTTATTGTAATACCCAATTTGGAAAGATTCTCCGAAATTCTTCTCATCGCCTTACTTCTCTGCAATGCAGGCAAATGAAGCATTACCGAAGCTCTCATACCTGTTCCCAGGTTTGTCGGACACTGTGTAAGATAGCCTAAATTTTCGTTAAATGCAAATTTAAGATGCTCATCAAGTAAACAGTCGATACGACTTGCCGTTTCATAAGCACTGTCAAGATCGAAGCCCTCGCACATAACTTGAAGTCTTATGTGATCCTCCTCGTTAACCATAATCGCAACGCTCTCATCGTCCAGCAAGAGCAAACTTTTTTCGGCATTTTCGGAGATAAACTCGGGACTGATCAAGTGACGTTCCACAAGCGAAACCTTTTCCCCCGCATCTATATTATCTATATCCACACAAGTAAATCTTGACGAAATAACGGAGTTGCTGTTAAGAACGGCATCCTTCACCTTTTCCACAATATCCCTTTGCACTGCGGGATTGCATCTTATCGGAAATGGATAATCCTCTAAATTTCTTGCAAGTCTGATTCTTGTGCTGATAACCACGTCACCGTCTGCACCGCTTTTCTCATACCATTTTTTGTCTGACTTCTTATCCATTATTGATTACCTCCCTGCTGTGACTTAAGCTCATTAATCTTATCTCGAAGCTGTGCGGCTTTTTCAAACTCCTGGTTTGCAATCGCTGTTTCAAGCTGCTTTGAAAGCTCATCAATAGGATTCAATTTAGCCTGCTTCTTATTTTCACTTTCTGTTCCGCTTGCAAGCTGAGGTTTATGAAGCTTTTTCCCCGTGTGCACGGTATTTCCGTGAATTCGCTTGATTGAAGGAAGCAGTCTTTCATAAAAGACATCGTAGCACTTTGCACAGCCAACTCTTCCGCTCTTGGAAATCTCCGAAAAAGTTATTCCGCAGTTTGGACAACGCTTTTCAGTTGCAAGTGCGGCGGTATTCGGCTCACCCATAAATCCGCTCATTAGCGAACCTATATCAAACATGTGGCTGAACACATTTCCGTAACCCATTTTAGCGGCACAATCCGAGCAAAGCACCATTTCCGTAAGCTCTCCGTTTACAACCGATTTTATATGTGTATTTGCCTGCTTTTTTTGGCATGATTGACATAACATTGACAACACTCTCCTTTATTCTTTTCATATATAAATTTATTCGAGATTCAACAGCATGTTTTTAAGTATTGCCGCTCGTGCAAAATCTCTGAATTCTGACGGGATTGATAAATACGGGCGGTCTGTAACTGCCGAAGACATCAGCTTTGCGGTTTGCAGCGTTATTAAATTTCTGTCATAAAGCTCCGTTACAAGCCTTGCGGCTGTTCCCGAATCAATGCTTTCTCCGATTGAATTAATTAAGTGCATAACCGCCGAGCGTTTATCCATTTGAACCCTTGTAATTTTGATGTAACCTCCGCCGCCTCGTCTGCTCTCCACAATGTAACCCTTCTCCGGAGTAAAACGAGATGTAATAACGTAGTTAATCTGACTTGGAACACAGCCTATGGTTTCCGCAAGCTCATTCCTTTTAATTTCCGCATCGCCGTCGTGCTCCTCCAACATATCAATAATATACTGAGCGACTAAATCGCTTATACGCATTTTGCTCATTCCTTTACTGTTTGGAATAGGTCATTAAAGATTGACTTGTATTAATTGCTGAACCTTCACTTTGTCTTTGACTTTCCTTGACCTTGTGATTTAATTATACAGTTAAAGGCAGTTAAAGTCAAAGTCAAATAAAGTCAAATTTCATTATTATATCAAATTAGCTTGAGTTTTCTCATTTATTCTCTTTAATTCAAGTTTTTTCTAACTTTTTTAAATTTTATTTTTGCTCAATATTTTAATACAAAACGCATAAAAAGAGGCTGTTAAAAAAGGCTTAACAAAAAAGTCAAAAAATTTTTTAAAAAAATCGAGGGCAATTTGCATAATTTGCTTGCAATTCGAGAAAAAAGACTGTATAATATATTCAAACAAAACACAAAACAAAATTTTACAGAAAAAACTTCCGAATATGTCCGTAATGCACAAAAGTTTTGGAAAACAAATCGAAACATACGCCGACAAACAAATCAACTTTCAAACAGGGCAAAACCTTTGTTATTCCTTAAAATTAATCAGAAATTACATTCTGTGCGGATATATGAAGATTATGACAAAAATCCGATTACAAAGAGGTGGTGGCAAAACTTAATCTTTAAACAGGTCCGCACGATATCAACAATAAATTTTTTATGAAGGAGAATGAATATGAGTTTAGGTAATGTTGTAGCTACAAGAGAAAGAAAAACCATCTACCGTGACGGCGATAAGCTGTACAAGGTTTTTGACAACGACTTTTTGAAGTCCGATATTTTGAACGAAGCACTCAATCAGGCAAGAATTGAAGAAACCAATCTTAATATTCCTAAGATTCAGGCTATTACCATGGTTGACGGCAAGTGGGCAATCGTTTCCGATTTTATCGAGGGCGAAACGCTTGATAAGATGATGAAGGACAACCCGGATAAGGCTGACGAGTATTTGGAGCTTTTCGTTGAATTACAGCTTGTTGTTCACGCACAAAAAGCACCTTTGCTTAACAAGCTCAAGGACAAGATGAAGAGAAAGATTGACGAAACAGACCTTAACGCTACTATCCGTTATGAGCTGCACACTCGCTTGGAGTCTATGCCAAAGCACAATAAGGTTTGCCATGGCGACTTTAACCCGAGCAACATCATCATCACAGAGGACGGCACACCGTATATCATCGACTGGTCGCACGCTTCTCAAGGCAACGCAGCAGCAGATGCCGCAATTACTTATCTGCTCTTCAAGATTTCGGGCGACGACGAAACAGCCGAAAAATACATGAAGCTTTATTGCCTAAAGAGTGACACAGCAAGACAGTATGTAGAAAAGTGGCTTCCGATTGCCGCTGCTGCACAGTCCGTAAAGGGCAAGCCGGAAGAAAAAGAGCTTCTCCACACTTGGACAGACGTTGTTGAATACGACTGATACGGTTAGATAATTTTCAAACCTCCAAAATTTAAAGCTTACTCAGCTCGCATTAAATTTTGAAATCCTCACTACTTAAAATTCATTACGGGGGAATCGGTTAATACTAATTTAATTGTAACTCATTATACAGTTGAATTTTAATGGATTTTGGTATTGATGTGATTTTACAGATAAACCTACCGCATATTAAACCGACATACGGTTTTGTGCGGTAGGTTTTTTGTGATTATCGGTGATAATCTGTAAAGTTAAATTACCTTCTCTATAAAAGCGAAAATAGCCTGGACTGTTACTCAGAAATATGATATACTAATAAAGTATAACAAAATCATAACCGAGAAAATTCGGTTGATATCAATAAATTTGGGTGGGTGAAACAATGTCTTTTCCAAAAGAACAAATACGAAATTTTAGTATAATTGCTCACATTGATCATGGCAAGAGTACACTTGCCGACAGAATTTTGGAGCAAACAAAATCGGTTGCACTCCGTGATATGGAGGACCAGCTTCTTGATAATATGGACCTTGAGCGTGAAAGAGGTATTACAATTAAGGCTCATGCCGTTACGCTCAACTATATGGCGGATGACGGCAAGGAGTATGTTTTTAATCTTATCGACACTCCCGGTCACGTTGACTTTAATTACGAGGTTTCCCGTTCTCTCGCCGCTTGCGAGGGTGCAGTGCTTGTAGTAGATGCTTCACAGGGAATTGAGGCTCAAACCTTGGCGAATACTTACCTTGCTGTTGACGGCGGCTTGGAGATTGTTCCCGTTATAAATAAAATAGACTTACCCAGTGCCGACCCGCAGAGAGTAATCACGGAAATTGAAGATGTTATCGGAATTCCTGCCGAGGACGCTCCGCAGGTTTCGGCTAAAGTCGGACTGAACATTCACGCAGTAATGGAGAAAATTGTTTCCGATATTCCCGCACCTACTGCCGATGAAAATAAGCCGCTTAAGGCTCTTATTTTCGATTCATATTACGACAGCTACAAGGGCGTTATTATTTACGTTCGACTTATGGACGGACAAGTTCACGTCGGTGATGAAATTGAGCTTATGGCAAACGGCAGTAAGTTCACAGTTGTTGAGTGCGGATATCTCCGTGCAACCTCTCTCGACCCCGTCGGTTCAATCTATGCCGGTGAGGTTGGATACATCGCCGCTTCCATTAAGCAGGTTCGAGATGCTCAGGTTGGCGATACCGTAACCCTAAGTTCAAATCGTGCCGATGCCCCTCTCCCCGGTTACAGACCTGCTCAGCCGATGGTTTACTGCGGTATATACCCAGCCGACGGTGCGAGATATTCCGACCTCAGAGATGCACTCGATAAATTACAGCTTAACGATGCTTCACTCTCTTTTGAGCCCGAAACATCAATCGCTCTCGGCTTCGGCTTCAGATGCGGATTCTTGGGACTTCTCCACATGGAAATTATCCAAGAGCGTTTGGAGCGTGAGTATAATCTTGACCTTATCACGACT
This sequence comes from Acutalibacteraceae bacterium, assembly GCA_045119555.1. Lineage (GTDB taxonomy): Bacteria > Bacillota > Clostridia > Oscillospirales > Acutalibacteraceae > RUG592. The sequence goes on from JBGVDU010000344.1 coordinate 8,843, forward strand.
GCCCCGTCCGTAATTTACAGAATTACAAAGACCGACGGTTCGGTGAACATGATAGACAACCCGACCAATTATCCCGACCCTGCACTTATCGTAAAGGCAGAAGAACCCATGACTAATGCACACATTTACGCTCCGAGTGAATATGTCGGCAATATAATGGAACTTTGTCAGGACAGACGAGGCGTGTTTAAAGATATGACTTATATCGACTCCGACAGGGTTGATATTCACTATGAATTGCCTCTTGCCGAGATTATTTACGACTTTTTCGATACCTTGAAGTCAAAAACCCGTGGCTACGCTTCGTTTGACTACGAATTAAAGGGTTATGTTGAAAGCAAGCTTGTTAAGCTTGATATCATGCTCAACGGCGATGTTGTTGATGCCTTATCATTCATAATCCACGCCGATAAAGCATATCCCCGTGCAAGAAAAATGGCTGAAAAGCTAAAGGAGAAAATCCCTCGTCAGCTTTTCGAGGTTCCGATTCAGGCATGTGTCGGCGGTAAAATTATCGCAAGAGAAACCGTTAAAGCTATGCGTAAGGACGTTCTTGCAAAATGCTACGGCGGTGATATTACCCGTAAGAAAAAATTGCTTGAAAAGCAAAAAGAGGGTAAAAAACGTATGCGTCAGCTTGGTTCAGTTGAAGTTCCGCAGGAAGCATTTATGGCTGTTCTTAAGCTTGATACGGATTGATAACTATATAAAATTTGCAGTATTATTCAAAAGAAATTTACGATTAATACCCGCTGACATTTTGAAATATCGGTTATTTGATAAATACAAAGCAAAAAGACAGGACGTAAAACCGTTTTAACAACGGAATTACGTCCTTTTGTTTTGTTTTGAAAGATTTATTAAAGGTATTAATTTATCCGAATTTAGCATTATACGCTTTTACGGGGTTTATTTGTTAAATAAAAATCAACAGTCAATATATAATGCCCTGTCACACAGCGTCGGTTAGCGATCGTGCTTTAGCAAATTCGATTATTAAAATACTCCTCCGCATATCGAACTGTTTCCATTGCGTCTTTAGCGTAATAGTCAGCCCCTATCATATCTGCGTATTCTTGAGTGAGCACAGCACCGCCTACTACTACTTTTATATCAGAATCGGCTTCTCTCAACAGCTTGATAGTTTCCTCCATTGACGGAACGGTTGTCGTCATAAGAGCACTCAGTCCGACAAGCTTAATATTGTTTTCTACTGCACAATCTCGCACTTTTTCGGGCAGAACGTCTTTTCCTAAATCAATAACGTCAAAGCCGTAGTTACTCAAAAGAACCTTTACTATATTTTTTCCGATATCGTGAATATCGCCCTTAACCGTTGCGAGAATTATTGTGCCCTTGCTCGGCTGATCTGTGTTGCTTAATGCGGCTTTAACCTCTTCAAAAGCGAATTTTGCCGCTTCGGCACTCATCAAAAGCTGTGGGAGAAATACTGTCTTTTCCTCAAAGCCTTTTCCCACAATGTCAAGTGCAGGGATAATCTGTGTGTTTACAACCTCGAGTGGGTCGGCTTCCGCAACAAGCTTTGCGGCGATTGCACCGGCTTTTTCTTTAAGGCCCTTAACGATAGCGTGCATTAACGGGTCACTTGTTTCTGCGGAATTGTCAGCCTTTTTTTCCTTAACGGTAACGCTTTCTGTTGTAATGTTAGACGCATACTCGATGTACTCCGAGCAGTTTTCGTCCATTCCGCGGAGTGCCTTGTAACAGTGATAAATCTTCATCATCTCGGCGGAGAACGGATTCATAATCGCACAATCCAATCCCGTCTGCATAGCAATCGCAAAAAAGGTTGATGTAACGAAATCTCTGTTTGGCAAGCCGAACGAAATATTTGAAACGCCAAGACTTGTATGAACACCAAGTCCCTGTTCAATAAGTCTGATACTCTCTAAGGTCACGTTTGCACTCTGTGTGTCTGAAGAAACCGTCATAGCCAACGGGTCAACTATGATATTGCATCTGTCGATTCCGTAAGCCTCCGCCTGTTCTACTATATTCTTTGCAATTTGATACCTGCCCTCGGCAGTTTCGGGGATTCCAGACTTGTCGAGCGTCAAGGCAATCATTACGCCGCCGTATTTTTTCACAAGAGGAAAAATCGCTTTCATGCTTTCCTCTTTGCCGTTTACTGAGTTTACAAGCGGTTTACCGTTGTATATACGCATTGCTTTTTCCATGGCAATCGGGTCAACCGTGTCAAGCTGAAGCGGTAAATCGCTTACCGCCTGCAATTCGGTAACTACATTTATCATCATAGAAACTTCGTCAATCTCGGGCAAGCCTACATTTACATCAAGAATATCAGCTCCTGCCTCCTGCTGAGTGATGCCCTCATTCAAGATGTAATCAAGATTATTGTCACGAAGAGCCTGCTTAAACTTGGATTTACCCGTCGGATTGATTCTCTCTCCAATCAAAATCGGAACATTTCCAACTTGAACCGCATGGGTATAAGAAGAAACAATCGTATTATTTTTCTTAACGGGCAATTTAAATGGAAGTACAGACGTTTTTTCAATAGTTTTCTTTATAAAGTCGGGATTCGTTCCGCAACAGCCTCCGACGATAGTAGCACCCGATTTCACAATTTCAACCATAATATCGGAGAAGTCCTCAGCATCAACGTCATAAACAGTCTTGCCGTTTACGCTTTTCGGAAGTCCTGCATTAGGGTTTACGATAACGGGAACGCTCGCCTGCGAAATCAGCTTCGGAACGATTTTAACCATTTGCTTCGGACCGAGTGAACAGTTCATACCGATTGCATCAACGCCCAAACCCTCAAGCAATGCCACCATTGCGGCAGGGTCTGCACCCGTCATAAGCTTAGCGTTTTCGTCATATACGCATGTTACGAAAATAGGTAAATCACAGTTTTCTTTAGCCGCAAGTACAGCCGCCTTTGTTTCGTAAGAATCATTCATTGTTTCAATGAGAATTAAATCAACTCCGCATTTATCGGCAATTTTAATTCCGTCCGAAAATAAAGAAACTGCATCCTCAAAATCCAAATCTCCGAGCGGCTTGAGCATTTTTCCCAACGAACCGATATCATAAGCAATATATCTGTCACCGTCAAAACAGCTTACAGCCTCTTTTGCGTTTTCAATAGCGGCGGTGATGATTTCCTCCAGATTATCAAACTTCAAGCGGTTTGCACCGAAGGTATTAGTCTTGATGATATTACAACCGCTTTCAAGATAATCCTTATGGATACTTACTATATCCTCCTTATGAGAAATATTCCAAAGCTCAGGCAATTCTCCCGGAGCAAGCCCTCTGTCTTGGAGCATTGTACCCATGCCTCCGTCAAAATAAGTTATGGAGGATTTAATTTTTTCTAAAATATTCATATCATCATTCCCTGTAAATACAATTTTTGTTGGTGCACGACATACATTTGTTTCCGCAAGTTCGAGCCGCCGCTCCAAGGCCGATAACTGCCGTAACGGACTTAGTCGGTGTCATAAGCAAAGAATCGGAAAGAGTGACGCCCATTTTTCGGGTAACATCAAGACAGCGGATAAAATACCTTTGATATTCCAGCGAAAAATCGCCGTAGCCTGCACTAAATCTTGCACAATGCTTATCCTCGTCCTTAGTGATTTCAAGCTCGCACACATCACACCAATATTCGATAGCGGACGAGGCAAGTGCATCTATAATCACGCTTTTAGACGGGGAAATGCGATTATACTTCGCAATAAGCCTGTCCACACCTATTCCTAAGGTTGCGGCAAAAAGCAAAACACTGTGACAGCCTTGAAGATGCTTGTAAAGCGATTTGCTTTCAATATCTCCAAACCCAATATTCACAACATTTTCCCTCGGAAAGTCTACCCCGACTTGTGCATAACAGCATCGAGCCTGAATGGAGGAAAGCAGCTCTTTTTCGCATTCGTCCACCAGCTTTTCGGTAATCGCCTCGGGAGCTTTTTTGCCGTAGCCGAGGTAGCGGAGGGCCTCCTCACGCACTGTCTTAACCTCTCCGCTTTGGGCAATTTTAAGTTGTATTGTGAAATCAGCCATATAATCAACTCATTACTTTATAATATAAGAAATATTCTCCATAATTTTCCTTGCAACATCGGGCTTATTCATAGAGTAAATATGAACCGCATTGATGCCGTTTGCATATAAATCTATAATCTGTTCGGTTGCAAATGCGATACCCGCCTGCTTCAAAGCTTCGGGATTATTGCTGTAACGGTCAACAATTCTTACGAATCTTTGAGGAAGTGTCGATTCGGAAATAGAAATGATTCTCTTAATCTGTGAAGCCTGAGTAACGGGCATAATACCTGCTACAATGGGAACATTAATTCCTGCTTCACGAACTCTGTACAGGAAGTTGTACAGAATGTTGTTGTCGAAAAACATTTGAGTAGTAAGGAACTCACATCCCTTGTCCACTTTAATTTTCAGATTTTTTATATCGTCAAAGGAATTTTCGCTCTCTGGGTGCGTTTCGGGATAGCAGGCACCGCCAATGCAAAAATCGCCGTGAGCCTTGATATCATCAATTAATTCGCTTGCATAGTGATAATCAAGATTGTTCATATCCAAATCTGCGGGAATATCACCACGGAGAGCAAGAATATTACTTATTTTTTTAGCCTTGAGATTTTCAACAACGGTATCAATTTTTTCTCTTGTGGAAGAAACACAGGTAAGATGTGCAAGTGTCGGTACACCGTAGTTGTTCTGAATATTTGAAGCAATATCGGCAGTGAATTCGGATGTTCCTCCGCCCGCCCCGTATGTAACACTCATAAAATCGGGCTTTAATGCGGCTATTTCCTCCGTAGCCTGCTTAACGCTTTCAAATTTATCGCTTGTTTTGGGAGGAAAAACCTCAAATGAAAGCGTAGGCTTTTCACTCTTAATTATGTCAATTATTTTCATATTTTCAACCTCTTTTATTTTAAACTTATCAAATTGGTATGTTTAATTTATGATACCACAAAGCGGAATTTATTGCAATATGTTAGACTTGCATATTGCACTGATTATTCTCCATGTTAATCGCTAAATTAATTGGATAAACCTTAACACCGTATTGCAAAATTTCTTACGCAAATCTTTATCCACCTTTAAACGGTGTTTAGTTTTAGAGGCAATAAATACGGCCTTATCAGAAAATATGCTCTACTATTCCACGACTTATTACAAAAGTATCAAATAAAAAAATAAAACCGAGCAACAAAATTACTCGGCTCATTTTTATAAATATTGACTATGATGTTTGATGACCTATATTTACGCTTTGCTCATTAAAAAACAGCATTAAAGCTTTTGTGAATATTAAGAATTAAATCATAACATAACCATTCAACAAAATGTCGTTTTTAACTTCAATAATTTCACTAATAAATAATAAGCTACCAAACCCGATTTATCAATCAGCAGAAATAAACGTCCATTCTGCCGTTGATTGTGTCATTGATTACATAATAAGCGGCATGCTCTTCAGGCTTGAGATAAACCTTCACAGTTTTGATCTCCTCTGTGTTGCCCTCAGCGGCATAAGTCTTTTTTACATCCTCGATAACCTTTTCGATAGAAACCTGTGCGTTGGAATACTCAACGAATACCTCAGCCTTAGCTTCTGCCTTTACCTCTGCTGTTTTTGTTGTCTTAGCTGTTGACTTTGCAGCTGTTGTTTTTGCTGTCTTTGCAGGTGCTTCTACTACAGGTGCTGCAACGGGAGCTGCTTTTTCCTCAGCCTTTACTGCTGCAACCTTTTTTTCCTCAACAGCAGGAGCTGTTGTTGCTTTTGCTGCAACTGTCTTAGCAGCTGTTTTAGCAGCGGTTGTCTTTGCGGCTGTTGTTTTCTTAGCAGCTGTTGTTGTTTTGGCAGTTGTTTTAGTTGTCTTTGCCATATACATTTACCTTCTTTCATCAATCTTTTCTTTAAATACTTTTCTTTGATGTTTTCGCCAACATGTTCTCCGTCTGCGGCAGACATGCGGCAAAAACTCATCTTCTTAGTTATAACACTCTAAACCGTTGATCTCAATATCACAGTAAAGTGCTATTATAAGACTATGTGTTTTAACACTGTTGTAATTATATACCTTAAATAAAAAAAAGTCAAATTTTTCAGATATAGAGCCGATTTTTCTGTTTTTCCGACTAAATAAGGCGAATTTGTACGCAAATTTTATTACAAATTGATATCAAAAAAAATATCCTCACATCTTCAGTGAGCGAACAAGCTCTCATTCAATGTGAGGATAGATTATGAATCTAAAAAGTTTGATTTAATAATTTTAAAGCAATTACTTCAAGTATGTGCCGTCTGTACCGATTTTACCTGTAACTGTGTTGCTGTCAGTATCAAGAACATACACTCTAATGTTGCCCTGACCGATAGAATCAGTTGTCAAAGTACCGTTTGATACAACGACCTTATCACCTGTGATAACCTCATAGTAAGTACCGTTTTCAATGCCTGTGAAAGTAGCCTTACCGGAAACTGTTACAAGTGCGTAGCTGTCAACATCGCCGTCAGTATAACGACGCTTAAATGCCATATCGCCGCTGCAGCCGCTTGTTGAATACTGACCCTTCTGGAGGGCAGGAACTGCACGTCTGATTTGGTTAAGTCTTCTGATATGGTTAGAAAGTGTCGAATCCAAAGTATCAGCAACTGTACCGCTTGCCGTGTATTCACCGAAATCGGTAGTTGTTACATCACCCTCGAGGTAATCACCAAAGTATGCACGTCCCGATTCGGAAAGCGGAATTGTCGGTCCCTTATCAATAACTACGCCCTTCTGGAACTCGACCTCACTACCGTAGTAAATGCAGGGAATGCCTCTGAATGTAAACATGAGAGAAAGATTCTCTGCCCACTGAGCTGTACCG
>JBGVDU010000345.1:0-3119 GCA_045119555.1 Acutalibacteraceae bacterium
TTTTGGCAACCCAGATATCGTCACCGATTTTATCATACTTATCCTCGGGCAAGGTCGCACCGAGCTTTAAAATATAATCCGCCAAGTTTTCGAGTGCTTCCCACGGATAAGTTACACTTTCAAACAGCGGCTTTGCAATCGTTTGATTATAATCGAGCAAGTTTTTGGCATATAATTTTTCTTGCATAAAGGTTATCTCCTGTTCAATTATTTCTGTATTTCAACACAATTCAATACGCACATCAATAAATTTATTATAATACGCATTTGACCATAATGCAAGGAGCAAAAAGTCAATCAATGGAGGAATAAAATGTATTTTATTATTAATTTTTTACATTTTCCCGATGATTCATAAACAATACCGAAAAGCTTGTCTGCAAAGTCCTGCATACCTGCAATTTCATCCTTATTGGGACGGCTTCTTCCAAATCGTGCAGTCAATGCTGTTTTTGTGAAGCTTTCAAATTCTTTCGGCACTGTTTCGGAATACTCTTTGCACACTCGCTTTGCAAACTGTTCCTCTCCCTCGTTTTCATTCAGAGAAATGCCCACAATCGAAAGCAGTAGGAGCGAATGAATATATAGTGCTTTTGCGGCTTTTCGCCTATCCTTTGAGCAAAAACGCTTTCGTCTGATTTGGGTGACGGTAAGGCGAACAGCCAACCACAGCAGAGCGATTGCCGCAATAATCAAAATAACAATAAAAATATTTTTCAGAACATTCAGCAAATCCTTAACAAAACCGCTTTGTTCCGAATTATTCGTGACGCTGTTCGATACGCTTGAAGAATTATCATCGGAGGAATCCTCCGCCAACTGCGTATCGCTCTCGGAATCTGAGGATTCAACAGAATCCGTATCACTTTCTTCGGTGTCCGAATCGGTTGCACTGTCTGTGTCTGTTTCGGTATCAACGTTATTCTTCCAGCTGTCATTTTCCTTGGGCACTTCTCCCTCATCACCGTAAGACGGTGTGAAATCTACAACCTGCCAGCCTATGAGGGGATAATACACCTCGGTCCAAGCATGGGCACGGCTGTCGGGTACATCTGTAAAACCCTCGGAATCCGTGTTGAGCAAATCGTTCTCACTGACAAAATACCCTTCCACATAACGTGCCGGAATGCCTGCCCTTCTGAGCAACAGCGTAGCGGCTGTGGCAAAATGTACGCAGTAGCCTTGATGATTCTCTTTGATAAAGTATTCCACAAAATCTTCCCCGTAAGGAGTAGTACCGGGAGTTAATGTATATTCCGCATTTTCATGCAGATAATTTTTTATCAGCGAGATAACCTCATTATAATACTTTTCCGCAATATAAGGGTCTGTGTATAATTCATTATCGTTAGCCGCACTTACCGCAGGCTCTCCATATTCGTTTTCCTCGGTAAAAACATAACTATACAGGCTGACTGCATCCTTACTGTTTTCATAATACTCTCGTACAGCTACATCAAAACCGTCGGGAATGTAATTGTCGGTGGTTTCGGGGTATGAGAGATAATTTTCTGTTACAAAACTGCGGTACAGCTTTTCTTTTTCATAAAAATCGTCTATATCCTCCTGACCTTCTTCTGAATAATCGGGATAATAGCTCGAGAGGTAGTACATATAAGAAAAATCACCGTTTTTCAAAAGCTCTGTAATGCTTTCGTATGAGCCGCCATCACTCAGATAAACGCTGTCAAAGGATTCATTGCTTGAAAGGACTGTTTGTTCATAGGAATCCATTCCAAGCATGGCATTCGCTGTAAATGCGTTGTCATAATCGGCACTTGCAAATGATAAAGCTCCTGTACTGCTCGGTATAAGCTTTGATTCTGTTAGGAATATTTTACTGTTAATGCCTTCGTTTACAATAGTCAGGTTGTTTTCTTGTGTATCAGATGTAAAAGTATCCCTAAACATACCGTCCATAAACTGAGGATAAAAGGTGTCCGCTTTGAATAATTTCCACATATCGGTATAATTGTTGTATGTTTTATTTGTAAGCTGAGTCCATCTTTTTCCGTTGTAGTTTGCGGCTGTAAAGGCTCTGAGATACAGAGTATCGTTAAGACGGTCATTATCAGTTTTAACTCTGAACATAGTTTCGCCCGTATATTTTAAGTCGCCCGTTCTGGACAAATCACCGTTGTTAAGTCCGCTGCCCGTATTGCCGAAGCTTACCGAGAAATTTCCTGTGCCTATCGACTGCACAGTATCGAGCAAATCCTTGCCAAATTCTTCAACACTTTCTCTTTTTTGATATAAAGAATAGTCGTAAGCCTCCGAAGCAACGGCAAGTGTAAGAGTTATGCAAAGTAAAAATGCTACCGACTGCTGAAATGCCGCCAGAGAAACATGTCTTCCTTTCACCTTCATACGTTTTCGCAAACCGAAAAACAGTTCATTCGGGGCGGAATTACTGTAACCTTGAATACGCATAACAAAAACAACAATACAGCAGGATGCCGCCACTACGAAATACATTTCGCCTACAAAAATATTAAACGCAAGCGGAACAGCCGCATAAAGAGCGACACAAACGGTGAATATTATAGGATTACAATGCTTCACCACAGCAAAAGCCAGCAAAAAGCACGTTCCGAAAATAACCGCCCAGCAGAAATATTTAAGCTCCTTTTCGTGGTAAATGCTGTCAAAATAAGTCAGATAATAGATATCCGAGCTTAAACCCTTATTTGTTTCTATCGTATAGACGGTTTTATTAAGTGCATGAACAAAGCCGTTTGCAACAAGCTTATAATTATAAAGAAAATACACTGCATAAGCCAAGAGAAGTCCCACCGTTGCTTTTACGGAATGCTTTTTCAGACCATTTACAAAGCATATTGCACCACAGCCTGACAAGGTGAGAATAAAAAATCTTTTCTGCTCATAACCTGTCAGATAAATACTATACAAGCCTGCTGGTGCTGTACCGAACAAGCCGAAGCTCATAACAGCAATTTTCGTTATACAAAATATCGTTACAAGAGTTATAATGCTATTTAGGAAAACTGTCGGAAAGCGGTAGTTTTTGTTTGTTTTTACTGTTGTCACACGGCTCATTTTCAGCGTGCTTTCCGACTTATTTCTATTTATAAACAAAAATTCCCACCTCCTATTGTTCA
>JBGVDU010000346.1:0-1517 GCA_045119555.1 Acutalibacteraceae bacterium
AAGTTTACGCTGTATGAGATGCTCGGCGATGAACCTGATACGTCAGTTGATACAGTCATAACCGAAAATCTCACCACAAACAGCAGCGGTACTGCATCAATTAAAGTTCCTTACGGAAATTATTATGTAATTGAAACGCAGGCACCTATCGGATATAAAATAAATTCCGAGCCGCAAAAAATCGTTCTTAATGCAGAAGAACCCGATATTACCGTGACATCTAAAATTGAAAACGAGCGTAAGGAGGGTCAATTCACCCTGCGAAAGGTGTCTGACCGAAATTCAAACGCTTATCTTCAAGGTGCGGTGTTCGCCGTGTATTCTGAGGACGGAAAGCTTGTTAGTGAAAACATTGTAACAGATGAAAACGGCGAGCTTACAGTTTCGGGTCTTGAATGGGGAAATTACTACCTGCAAGAAACAAAAGCTCCCGACGGATACTTGCTGTCGGATGAAAAAATCAGCTTTACAGTCCACGCCGAGAATGATGCACAAGATACGGCAACCGTAAAAAACGAGCAGATTCCCGCAACCGTAATTCTTGTAAAAACAGAAGTTCTTGAGGACGGCACAACAAAAACAGATGAGCCGCTCGACGGTGCGGCTTATCGGTTGTATGATTCAAATGATAAGCTTCTCGGAACGTACATGACAGATGAAAACGGCAAAATTTACGTTGACGATTTAACTTTCGGAACATACTATTTCAAAGAAAGTATAGCCGCACGGGGTTATGAGCTTTATCCCGAAAAGATTACATTTACCGTTGACGGAAACGACCTGCAAAAGGACAAAACCGTAAGCAAAACAGTCGAAACAACAGACACACGTTTGCTTGGCAGTCTTTGGCTGCAAAAGGTAGACGATGTCGGCGACTATGTAAAGAATGCGGAATTTGCACTTTTCAGAGTATCCGATGATGTTCAAGTAGATGAAACGGGTGAAGAATCAACGAAGGTATTCAAGACAAATGCCGAAGGTATTATAGAAATCACAGACCTGTATTGGGGCGAATATTATCTCAAAGAAACAAAAGCCCCCGTCGGCTATGAGCTTAGCGATACCAAATATCCCGTTACAATTGACAGAACAACGGTAAACAAAACAATAATCATCAATGCCGTGAATAACCGTGGCAAGGGCAGTGTTGAGCTTACAAAGGTAAGCGAGGAAGATAACACAATCACACTCCAAGGTGCGGTTTACACACTCTATAAAAATGACGGTACCGTATATCGTGACGATTTGGTTACAGACGAAAACGGTATTATAACAGTTAAAGACATAGAGTGGGGAAACTATTATTTCTTAGAGAAAACTCCGCCCGAAAACTACGGCTTGAGTGATGAAAAAATCCGTTTTTCTGTAAACTATCTCACATCGGGAAAGGTGCAGAAGCTTACGGCAGCCGACCCGCCGATTACATGTCAACTTGCCGCAACTAAGCGAATTAAAATTTCGGATATCGTGTATGCCCACGGTTCGCCGACCTTTACATTTAGATTAGACGGTACAGA
>JBGVDU010000347.1:0-7669 GCA_045119555.1 Acutalibacteraceae bacterium
GCCTTTGGAATCCGCAAGCTTTTGCAAAAGCTTGGCAAAACTTTAATAGTTTCATAACGACAATATTAAAGGATTGCCGAAAAACATTTTTAATAAAAATCTTTATATTTAACCCTTGAAAGGAAGTTTAAATATGTTAAATGAAAAATGGAGTCATTTAAAAAGCGGAACAGATATCCGTGGTGTTGCAAGTGAAGGTGTTGAGGGAGAAAACGTAAACCTCACCCCCGATGTTGTAGAGGCAATTACAAACGCATTTACAATCTGGCTTTCCGACAAGCTTTGTAAGGATTACAGTGAGCTTACCGTGTCTGTCGGCAGAGATTCCCGTATTTCCGGCCCTGCTATTGCGGAAGTTGTTACAAAAACTCTTTCTTCAGCAGGAGTTACCGTTCTTAACTGCGGTCTTGCATCAACTCCGTCTATGTTCATGACAACTATCGACCTGGAATGTGACGGTGCCGTACAGATTACCGCAAGCCACCACCCATTCAACAGAAACGGCTTAAAGTTCTTCACTAAAGACGGCGGTCTTGAAAGCGAAGATATCACCGCACTTTTGGAATATGCACAAAACGGCAAAGAGCCAAGCTCAATCGGCAAGGGTGAAATTAAAGACGTTGACTATATGACAGACTATTCAAAGCGTTTGAGAGATATTATCAAGCAGGAAGTAAACGCAGAGGACTACGACCACCCACTTAAAGGCTTTAAAATTGTCGTGGATGCAGGCAACGGTGCAGGCGGATTCTATGCAGAAAAGGTTCTCGCAGAGCTTGGTGCGGATACTGAGGGAAGCCGTTACCTCGACCCCGACGGAATGTTCCCAAACCACGTTCCGAACCCAGAAAACGCAGAGGCTATGGCATCAATCTGCGAAGCTGTTATCGAAAGCAAGGCTGATCTCGGTGTAATTTTTGATACAGACGTTGACCGTGGCGGTGCAGTGGACAGCAGTGGTAACGAAATCAACCGCAACCGACTTGTAGCAGTAGCATCTGCTATCGCACTTGAGGGCAACGAGGGCGGCACTATCGTTACGGACTCTATCACTTCTTCGGGGCTTAAAGAATTTATTGAGGATACTCTCGGCGGAAAACATCACCGCTTTAAGCGTGGCTACAAGAATGTTATCAACGAGGCTATCAGACTTAACGGTGAGGGAATCAACTGTCCGCTTGCTATTGAAACCTCCGGTCACGCCGCAATGAGAGAAAACTACTTCCTCGATGACGGTGCTTATCTCTGCACAAAGATTATCATTAAAATGGCAAAGCTTAAGCAGGAAGGCAAAACGCTCGAAGAGTACGTTGCTCAGCTTAAAGAGCCGAAGGAAGAAAAGGAAGTCAGATATAAAATTACAGAAAAAGACTTCCGTTCTTATGGCGAAAGCGTTATCGAAAAGCTCAACGAATACGCACTCACTCAAGAAGGCTGGACACTTGCCGACGACAGTCGTGAGGGTGTAAGGGTATCTCTCGACAAAGAACACGGCAACGGTTGGTTCTTGCTCAGACTGAGCGTACACGACCCGATTATGCCGCTCAACGCAGAAAGTGACGATATCGGCGGTGTTGAGGTTATTATGAATCAAGTAAGCAAATTTATTGAAACCTGCGAAGGCTTAAAGCTTTAATCTAAAAAAATCTTATACAACAACCCATAAAAATCCTATCCCTATCAAAGTTTGGGTCAAGCCTTTTTAAAGGCTTGCGGATTCCAAAGGCAGGGCCTTTGGTGGGTTTTAAGGGCAACGCCCTTAACAATACATTACACAAAATGTTGTAAAACAGCATTTAATAAACTGATTTGAGGAAATGAAAAAATATGGACGCTAAACGTATAGTAGTTAAGGTCGGCACTTCCACGCTTACACATGAAAGCGGCAGACTGAACCTTAGAAGAGTAGAACAGCTTGTTAAAGTTTTATGCGATTTGCAAAATTCGGGCAAGGAAATTATCCTTGTAAGCTCCGGTGCTATCGGTGTGGGTGTAGGCAAGCTCGGACTGAAAAAAAGACCTACCGAAAACAAGGACAAACAGGCAGTTGCGGCAGTGGGTCAATGTGAGCTTATGTTTATGTACGACAAATTATTCGGCGAATATAACCACAACATCGCACAGATTTTGCTCACCAAGTTCGCAGTTGACACAGATTACAAAAAGCAGAATGTTATCAACACAATAGACACTCTGCTTGATATGGGAATTATTCCTATTGTAAACGAAAACGATACAGTAGCGATTGACGAGCTTGACGGCGAGAATTTCGGCGACAACGACAGACTTTCCGCAATCGTAGCGGAAATTGCCCGTGCCGATTTACTCATTATGCTTACAGACATTGACGGCTTGTACACAAGCAACCCAAGAAATAACCCCGATGCAGAAAAGATTGACGTTGTTGAGGAAATTACGGACGAAATTCACACAATGGCAGGCGGCTCGGGCTCTAACAGAGGTACAGGCGGTATGATTACAAAAATTATCGCCGCAGAATATGCAACAGCACTCGGCATTGAATGTTGTATTATGAACGGTGAAGAACCGAAGAGATTGTACGATCTTTTTGACGGCAAGAAAATCGGTACTGTATTCAAGGCTAAAAAATAAAATACAACAATATTATATATTTGAGGTGAAAACAATGACAGTTTTGGAACAAATGGGACAAAAAGCCAAGCAGGCAGCTCGTTTCCTGCTCACAGCAGGAGAGCTTAAAAACAAGGCTTTGCTTGAAATCGCAGATGCACTTATTGCAAACACAGATGCGATTGTAAGTGCAAATGAAATCGACATCAAAAACGCAATCGAAAACGGCACAAAGCAGTCACTTATCGACCGTTTGAAGCTTACAAAGGAAAGAATCGAAGGTATGGCAGACGGTGTTCGACAGGTTGCGGCTTTACAGGACCCGACAGGAGTTGTTCTCTCCGGTTCTACCCGCCCCAACGGCTTGAAGATTGAAAAGGTTAGAGTTCCGCTCGGCGTAATCGGCATTATATACGAGGCTCGTCCGAATGTAACCTCCGATGCGGCGGCTCTCTGTCTTAAATCGGGCAACGCTGTAATTCTCCGTGGCGGCAAGGAGGCTATCAATTCCAACAAGTGCATAGCAGACATTATGCGTAAGGCTATCGTAAAGGCAGGCTTACCCGAAGATTGTATCGCACTTATTGAGGACACAACTCGTGCTTCCTCTGTTGAGCTTATGCAGCTTTCCGATTATCTCGACGTACTTATTCCAAGAGGAAGTGCAAGCCTTATCAACGCAGTGGTTGAAAATTCCAAGGTTCCTGTTATCGAAACAGGCGTAGGCAACTGCCACGTTTATGTTGACGACAGTGCGGATATCGAAATGGCATCAAGCATTATTTTCAACGCTAAAACCTCCCGTCCTTCCGTTTGCAACGCTATCGAAACAATTCTTGTTCACAAGGATATTGCTGAAACAGCTTTGCCGAAAATTAAAGAAAAGCTTGACGAAAAGGACGTTACACTCCGCTGCTGCGAGAAAGCCGCTAAAATTTTAAGCGGTACGGAAAATGCAACAGAAGAGGACTGGAGTACGGAATACCTCGATTATATTCTTGCAGTTAAGGTTGTTGACTCGATTGACGAAGCTATTGACCACATTGCAAAATACAGCTCGGGACACAGTGAATGTATCGTTACAAAGAATTACGAAAATGCTCAGAAGTTCACAGACGAGGTTGATTCTGCGGCTGTTTATGTAAATGCTTCAACACGTTTCACAGACGGCGGTGAATTCGGACTGGGTGCGGAAATCGGTATTTCCACTCAAAAGCTTCACGCAAGAGGACCAATGGGTCTTAACGAGCTTACATCTATGAAATTTGTAATTCGCGGTAACGGTCAAATCAGATAAGCATTTAATCTTAAAACTACATAATAAGATACATGAGGGCAAGCAACAGAGATGTGTTTGCCCCTTCTTCATTTAAAAGGGCAATTAAAAGAATTATGAGTGTTCTTTCCTTGTCGCTTAAAAGCATGTCAAGGAAATCGCCGCCGTGAAAGCCTTGCTGAATGTTTTGTGTTTCTTCTTTTCTCTCCTGTGTTGCATTTTCAATTATTTTATCCTCCGCCACTTCCTTGACTACTTCCTCAGCTGACTCATTTGCCGTTGTTTTCATAGGCTGCCGCTGAGTTTTCTGCTGTGACTGCTGTTGAATAGGATTTTGTGATGAATTATTCTTCTGAGCCTGATCCCTCATACTGCCGTTATAACCGTTCGGCAGACTGTTTACGTTATAATTTTGAGAACGTCTGTACATATCCCTTGCTCTGTTTACGGCATCAGCCTGTAATTTATCCATTTCACTCATACGCTCTCACCCCACTTAAAATAAATTAAACAGTCCTTGATTTTTAAGCAACGGCAATATTTTTAAAATCTGCAAAATCTTTATAGCCTCCTCCAGCTTTTCCTGTCGCTGTGGACTTAAAAAAGGCTTAATGGCTCTTAACAACCGTGTTGTATCGTCCTCCTGCTTAATCTGGTTTAAAACAGGCATTATTTTCATTATGGTTTGAATTCCGTCACTTCCGAGCATATCAAGTGGTGACATCTGCTGTGGTTGCGGCGACTGCGGTGGCTGTGATGCTTGCGGCGGAATTTGCTGTTGAGGTGCAGGCTCGGGTGCGGACTGTCCAAACAGTCCGCTTAAACCCTTTATCTGCTCCATCATCTCTGGGTTACTGAGTATTTGGTTTATTTGAGATGTTAAATCATTCATTCTTCTGCAATCCCCTTAATAAGGCTTGAGCCTGTGGTGTGCTGAGAAGCTTTTTTGCCGCATTTTCATCGGATAAAATTCTTTCAAGTTGTGCCGCCTGTGCCGGTGACATACCGGAAATAAGCTTTTGAATATTACCGCTCTGAGCCGCTTTTTTCAAATCCTCGGGCGAAGTATTCAAATGCTTGCTTGCTTTATTTACAAGATTGTCAAGGCGTTCGTTATTCACCTTAGGCTGTTCGTTGCTTTGAGCTTGCGGAGGGTTATTGGCGTTCATATTCTGCGTCTGGGAATTCTGCTGATTCTGCATAGGCATACGGCGGCTTTGGGGCATGCTTCTGCCATTCATATTATTGCGATTATTGCCACGGTTGTAATTATTCATTATAGTATCACCCTTTTCGGTTTTGTTCTAATCATATGCGGAATTTGTTGGATTTAGAACATGAGAATTAATAAGGCAAAGCCTACCGAAAACGATTCTACCCCAATTAAAAAACTACTCTCGGAGATATACCGAGAGTAGTTTTTTCTTCAATATTAATCTTCAAATATAACAATCACTCAGACTTCAAAGCCTTGTCGTCTTTCAGAAATGCAAACCAATATCCGACAGCCACTATAACCGCACCGCCGACGATATTACCAAGCGTTACAGGGATAAGATTATTTACAATAAATGTTACCCAGTTAAGTCCGTCTGCCGCAAGTCCGTATTCCGAAGCCGCAAAGATGCCTGCGGGAATATAAAACATATTCGCAATGCAGTGCTCATAACCGCCGAGAACAAAAACGAAAATCGGAGGATACAAGCCGATTACCTTATCCGCCGCACTTGACGCACCTATTGTAATCCAAACGGCAATACATACGAGAATATTACAAAGTATAGCACGGATAAACGCATCGGAAAAGCTCAGCGAGGTTTTTGTAACAGCCGTGTTTACAAGAGTTTCCGCAAGCTTTCCGTCAAACAAGCTTGCCGTGTGACCGTAAACAAAAAGAGCCGAAACGAACAGAGAACCTACTAAATTACCGATATAAACTATTGCCAGGGTTTTCAGATAAGAAAGAAATTTTACTTCTTTTTTAAAAACGGAAATCAGAATCAAGCAGTCACCTGTGAACAGCTCACTTCCTGCAAGAACAACCATTACAAGTCCTGCGGGAAATATCAACGAGTTTATTAATCGTGAAATTGATGCGTTCTCCACCATGGAAGATGCGATTGTTGCGGACGCACCTGCGATAGAAATAAATATACCTGCAAAAACAGCAAGCACAAACATTTTGGAAATTGGCAAATTCGCTTTACTTTTGCCGACTGTGACGTATTTTTCTGCAATTTGCTTAGGTGAAAGCATAGTATGTTCCTCCTCAAATTTTTCGTTAAAAATAGACTGTGTTAAATTGCTTTGATTAAAAATTCCCTCTTACCTCTTGCAAATTTTTAATCAAAACAAATCACCTTACAGAGTATAACACAAATGCTTTCAAATTTCCACAAAAAGATACGCTTCGATAAAGAAAATTTCTTGGAAGAAGATTTTCCTTATCAAAGCGTTGATCTTTTATCCGTTTCTGCTGTATTTTCAAAGCATACCCAAAGCGGTTCTTAAAAAAACATGGGTTAATTGTAACAACCGCCTGTCCAAGCTCCGCCCTTGAACTCTGCAAGGCTGTCAGATGCTTTAGCAAAGCCTCTGCCTTACGAAAATTATTCTTCCATTAACAATTTATAAATTTCATTCTTCTTAAATCCCGAAATCTTTGCGGCTTGCTTTGCACTTTCGGAAACGGAATTTCCTTCCTCCTGCAATGTTTTTGCAAGTTTTACAGCCTCCTCAAGCGTAAATTCTTCCTTATCGGAATCCTCCGCCGCTCCTTCGAGAACCAAAACAATTTCGCCCTTTAGCGAGCCGTCACCGTAGCTTTCAACAGCTTTGGAAAGAGTTGTTCTGATAACCTCTTCGTGGATTTTCGTGATTTCACGGACAATCGAAATTTTTCTGTCACCGAAAGCCTTGTAAAGGTCGTTTAGAGTGGCGGAAAGCTTATGGGGTGCTTCGTAGAAAATCATTGTACGTTTTTCGTTTTTTAGCTGTTCCAAATGCTGTGTGCGGCTCTTCTTTGATGTGCTCAAAAATCCCTCGAATGTAAATCTTCCCGTTGAAAGTCCCGACACGGCAAGTGCTGAAATTACGGCACTCGGACCGGGTACTGCAATCGTTTGAATACCTCGCTCGGCACACTGTTTGATAAGCTCCTCACCGGGGTCGGAAATGCACGGCATACCTGCATCTGTTACGATTGCACAGTTTTCTCCGCTCTCAATTCTTGAGCAGATAATGTCGCCACGCTCACGTTTATTGTGCTCGAAGTAGCTTATCATAGGCTTTTTAATCTCAAAATGATTGAGCAGCTTCAGCGTAACTCGCGTATCCTCTGCGGCGATAAAATCGACGCTTTCAAGCACCTCAATCGCTCTTGGGGAAAAATCGCCCAAATTTCCTATCGGTGTACCGACAACGTATAAAACTCCGCTCATATATGCCCCTCCTTGTAGTCGCCGTAGATGTCTATCATTTCCTGTGAAAACTCGAAATTGTCACCCTCAATCATAAGGGTCGGCAGTGTAACAAGTCCGCCCGGGTTAGACCCTCTTTTGCCCTCTGCCAAAAAAAGCTTTGGTGCTTTTCCGTTTCTCTGCTGAACCATTCTCAAACGCTTCGGTTCAATACCTGCACTTCTCATTGAAAGAAGTACATCGGTTAATCTTTCGGGTCGCTGACATATACAAAATCTGCCGCCAAATCTAAGTAATTTTGCCGCCGTTTTTGTGATATCATCAAGAGTACATTCCGTTTCATGTCGTGCAATTTGCTTTTGCTTTTCGGGATTGACTATTC
>JBGVDU010000348.1:0-2500 GCA_045119555.1 Acutalibacteraceae bacterium
CCATACCGCCGCCGAGGTTAAGCTCCTTAGCAGTATAGCCGAACATTTCTTTTGTATCTGCGATGAATTTAATCATAATTCTTGCAGCATCACAGAATGGGTCATACTCAAAAATCTGTGAACCGATATGGCAATGATAGCCCATAAGCTCAATATTCTCAAGCTTGAGCGTCTTTTCAACAAGCTCATACGCCTGCTTTGTTTCGATAGCAACACCGAACTTTGAATCTACACTGCCTGTTGAAATCTTCTTATGAGTATGCGGGTCGATACCGGGAGTGATTCTGAGAAGCACCTTCTGCTTTACGCCCATTTCGCCTGCAATTTCATTGATAACAGAAACTTCTTCAATGCTGTCGCAAACGAAGTGTCCTACACCGCTTTCGATAGCGAATTTGATATCGGCATCTGTCTTGCTGTTGCCGTGGAAGTAAGCCTTTTCCATTGGGAAGCCTGCCTGAACGGCTGTGAAAATCTCACCTGCGGAAACGCAGTCTATGCCGATATTTTCGCTGTTTGCAATCTTATAGATATACTTAAAGCTGAGAGCCTTGCTTGCAAAAAGAGGCATAGAATCGGGTGTAAAATACTTTTGCATAGCATTTCGGTAAATTGAGCATTTCTCACGGATTTTACCCTCATCCATAAGCATGAGTGGTGTGCCGTACTTTTTGGCAAGCTCTACTGTATCCATACCTGCGAAAGCGAGGTGATTATTTTCGTTTATAGATAAATTATTGCAAATCATTGTTAAACGTCCTTTGCTGAAAATTTTGCCTTTTACTCAGACTCGTTAAATCAATGAACAATCAAGCATCGAGTCCAAGCTTTCTCATTTCTTCGAACATAACATCTTCGTTCTTCTTCTCCATTGGTGTGAGCGGAAGTCTTACATAATTTTCACAGAAACCGAGCTTAGCCATAGCTGACTTAACGGGAATCGGATTAACCTCGGAGAACAAAGCCTTTGTGATAGGCAAATACTTAAACTGCATTTCCTTACTGCCCCCAATGTCACCGTTAAAGAACTTATGACACATCTCGGAAGTTTCCTTCGGGAATACGTTGGACAAAACGGAAATAACACCGCTACCGCCGATTGAAAGAAGAGGAACAATCTGGTCATCGTTGCCGCTGTACATATCAATCTTATCACCGACAAGTGACATAACCTCAACGCACTCAGAAATATTTCCGCTTGCCTCTTTTACTGCGGCAATCATCGGATGGTCTGCAAGAGCAACATAAGTTGACGGAGCAATATTCACGCCTGTTCTTGACGGAACATTATAAAGAATAAGCGGCTTTGTGCTTGCATCTGCAATAGTTGTGAACATCTTAATCAAGCCGTTCTGAGTAGCTTTATTATAATACGGAGTAACAACCAAGCAAGCATCTGCACCTACACTGCAAGCATACTTTGTAAGCTCAACAGCATAAGCTGTATCGTTTCCGCCTGTACCTGCAATGCACGGAACTCTGTGATTGATTCTCTCAACTGCAAACTTAATAGCGGCTCTGTGCTCCTCGTCTGTGAGTGTAGAAGCCTCACCTGTTGTACCACAGATAACAAGGGCGTCTATGCCCTGTTCAATCTGCCAGTCGATAAGTCTGCCGAATCTCTCAAAATCAATTCCGTTCTCAGTAATCGGTGTAACGAGAGCGGTTGCGGCTCCCTTAAAAATTGTGTGTTTAGCCATAATAAAAACTCCTTTGTCAAATATAGGTTTTGAAATTTCTTTACTACAATTTGCAACAAAAAAAGCCGATTTACATCGGCTATCAAAATTACTCAAAACAAATTCAAAGGAAAGTTTCTCATAATTAAGATAGCACTCCGCATTAGCGACAGTCGAGCGAATATTGTTCGCACTCCCAGGGCAACCTTTCGCCTCGGTGTCCTTCGGCAAATGCTCCTTTCACGCTTACCGTAACCCTGCGAAGGTCATAGACAAGCGGTACTGATAACATTTGCACCTCTATCATTAATTGTAGTATCTTTATCATAACATCAAATATAGTTTATGTCAATAGGATTAAAAATAATTCATATTTTTTTGATATTTTTCAACACCCTATTTAAGTTTCGCTCAAGCCTTTTCAAAGGCTTGCAGATTCCAAAGACAGCGTCTTTGGTCGCTCACCGCAGTGAGCGAAACTCTTTTATACTCCACTCAGCGGAGAGGGGCACTAAGGGATTTTCGCACTTTCGTGCGGTTTGAATGGGGAGAACCTGCTGACAGTGGTTCTCCCCGGGATATCTGACGGTTATAATCGTTAGATATTTTTCGGGTTTTGGTATGTTATTTACGGGTGGTTTGTCGTTCGCCGATTTATGATTTTCAGCTTCGCTTCAAATCTGTTTTCTATTTACTCAACCTTTGCCCCTCTTGCCGGGGCGGGGCACCTACTTTTGCTGTTCGGCAAAAGTAGGCAAAAACGAAGTCAGGGGAAATTGCCTGAAAACGGCAATTTCCCCCGACACCCCCGTGTCGGGTCT
>JBGVDU010000349.1:0-3181 GCA_045119555.1 Acutalibacteraceae bacterium
AATTTGTGTGCCGAAAGCGACATCATATCAATATTTTCCTTTTGAACGTCAATCTGCAAATGTCCTGCTGCCTGTACGGCGTCGGTGTGAAATGTAACATTTTTTTCACGGCAGACAGAGCCGATTTCCGCAATGGGCTGAATCGTTCCGATTTCGTTGTTTGCGTACATAATTGTAACAAGGCAAGTGTCGGGACGAATTGCTTCTCGCACCTGCTCGGGTGTTACAAGTCCGTTTTCGTGAACGTCTAAAAGTGTGATTTCAAAGCCGTCTTTTTCGAGTTTTTTTAATGTATGCAAAACTGCGTGATGCTCAAATGCAGTGGAAACAATATGCTTTTTTCCTCGTCTTGCACCGATTTCTGCGGCGGAGCGAATAGCCTGTTTGTCGGCTTCACTGCCGCGCGATGTTAAATAAATTTGCGTGGGCATGCAGTTGATATATTTTGCTATCGTCTGTCTTGCTTTATATACAGCCTCCGCCGCCTCTTGTCCGATTGAATATAGGGAGGACGGGTTGCCAAAGATATTTTCCATGTAAGGGAGCATAGCATCAATGGCAGTTCTGCTCATTTTTGTAGTTGCCGCATTGTCTGCATATACTTTCATGTTTATCTCCTATTCTGTTTATGTTTAAATTTTATGTATTTTGTAGGTTATACGAAAATAACCTTTACCTTGAACTTCAGCGGATACACAGAGTATGTATATCCGCTGAGTATTATTTACCAAAGCTGTAAAAATATTCGTTAATTAATCACCGAAAGCTTGACTGAGGTCTGCAATGATATCGTCAATATGCTCTGTACCGATAGAAAGACGAATAGTGTTCGGTTTAATTCCTTGGTCAAGCTGTTCCTCCTGCGTAAGCTGTGCGTGAGTGGTGGAGGCAGGGTGAATTACAAGTGATTTAACGTCTGCTACGTTTGCGAGCAAGGAAAAAATTTCGAGCTTGTCGATGAACTCCTGTGCTTCCTTTGCACCGCCCTTGATGTTGAAGGTAAAGATAGAAGCACCGCCGTTGGGGAAGTATTTTTTATACAATTCGTGATGCGGGTGGTCAGGGAGGGATGGGTGATTTACAGACTCAACCTTGGGGTGTTTTGAAAGAAAATCCACCACCTTGAGTGCATTTTCAACGTGACGTTCAACTCTAAGTGAAAGTGTTTCAAGTCCTTGCAGGAAAAGCCATGCGTTAAGCGGAGCAAGTGTTGCACCTGTGTCACGAAGAAGAATTGCACGGATTTTTGTAACGAAAGCCGCCGCACCTACTGCCTTTGTAAAGCTTACGCCGTGGTAGCTTGGGTTTGGCTCAACGAGTGACGGAAACTTACCGCTTGCCTCCCAGTCGAATTTACCTCCGTCCACGATGACACCGCCGATAGAAGTTCCGTGTCCTCCGATAAATTTAGTAGCGGAATGAACAACAATATCCGCACCAAGCTCAAGCGGACGAACAAGGTAAGGTGTAGCGAAGGTTGAGTCTACGACGAGGGGAATTTTATGCTTGTGTGCCGCTTCGGCAACCTTTTCGATATCAATGAGAGTAGCGTTTGGATTACCGATTGTTTCTATAAATACCGCTCTTGTGTTTTCGTCAATAGCGTTTTCAAAGGAGTTTTCCTCATCGGGGTCAACAAAGGTTGTTGTAATGCCGTATTCGGGGAGAGTATGTGCAAGGAGATTATATGTTCCTCCGTAAATGGTTTTGGCGGCAACAATATTTTGCCCTGCCTTTGCAAGATTCAAAAAGGTATATGTGAGAGCCGCAGCACCCGAGGCAACCGCCAAGGCTGCAACACCGCCCTCCAAAGCCGCAATACGCTGTTCAAAAACGTCGTTTGTTGAATTTGTAAGTCTGCCGTAGATATTGCCCGAATCCGCAAGTGCAAAGCGTGCGGCGGCATGCTCGGAATTTTTGAATACATAAGAGGTTGTTTGATAAATCGGAACTGCTCTTGCATCCGATGCCGGATCGGGATTTTCCTGGCCTGCGTGTAACTGAATTGTTTCAAATCTATATTTTTTGTTGCTCATTGTAAGTACCTCATTTCAAATTAAATAGTTAGTTTATATCATCACGTTATAAGTATTGACAAAATTTCGGATTGTAATAATTTAATATCCCACCGTTTGAATTTTAGCAGAGCCTTCGGTGGGTTTAATGGACGAAGCCTTTAATTATGTATTATATTCATAAATTTCCGATTGACGGAATTTTATCAAAAGCAACACATTCGCCCATTGCGAAAATTATGTCTGAGTATTTCCAACTGCTTGAAAAACATACTTTATTCGCCCCACTCTCTGCCGATAGAATTAATCGTTTTGCAAAAGTAAATTATAAAATACACCAACCACATAAAACCTATGTAATTGATATGTTTTATTCTACAATAGAATTCCTACTTTGTCAATAGGTTTAAATAAAAATTCTTCAAAAATTTCCCAAAAAACAAAAAAGGCACTCCGATTTATTGCGGAGTACCTTGGTTAGGAATTTTATATGAGCAAAAATTATTATAAATGTCGTGATTAATTGAAAGCATTGTTTTTGAAATTCCCGATGGATTTAATACGCTCAGTGTTTTGGAAAAGCACAATAAAGCTTCAACATTTTTGGGGAATGAGGAATTATATTATTAATCGAAAATTAAATATAATATTCGTCAATCTGCTGTTTTTCATTTTGATCCAGAATATCCTGCAAGGTAACAGAGTCAAGATAGTCCGATATAGCCTTATAAAGTCCCTGCCAAATAGGTAAGGTAACGCAGGTGTTGCTTCTTTCGCAAAGATTTGTTTCCGTATCAAGGCAGGAAACGGGGGCAAGGCTTCCTTCGGTTATTCTAAGAATGTCGCCGACGGTGTATTCGTTAGGCTTTTTAGCGAGCATATAACCGCCTTGGTAGCCACGGTTTGTACGCAAGGCACCCGATTTATTAAGAAGCGGAACGATTTGCTCCAGATATTTTTTTGAGATATTTTGTCTTTCTGCTATATCTTTAAGTGCAACAAAGCTGTCTTTTCCGTACACAGCTAAGTCAAGCATAAGTCTTAAAGCGTAACGGCCTTTTGTAGAAATCTTCATTCTTATCACCTCATTAACCTATTATAACATAGGTTTAGTAAGAATTCAATCGGATAGTTTAATTAAAATTTGGAAGTGATTTTTGTTGATT
>JBGVDU010000350.1:0-1589 GCA_045119555.1 Acutalibacteraceae bacterium
CACCCCCTATGTCAATTAGGCGAACTTGATTCTTCTACTTTAGTCCTCTTCCGCTCGCTCCGGGTGAAGCCCTACGGGCTTCAAGTCGCTCGCTTTCATATCGGCGACCTTGCGACCGCTTTTGTTTTTGTTATTGTAATTTTCTAATTTATTTTTCAGCAAAAAATAAATTTAAAAAAACTGTTGACAAATGTTGCTTCCTTTGATATAATATAAAAGCAGTCGAGAGAAAGACAGCAAAAACAAATGCGGATGTAGCTCATCTGGTAGAGCGCCACCTTGCCAAGGTGGAGGTAGCGGGTTCGAGCCCCGTCATCCGCTCCACTGAGGTCAACCATTGGTTGACCTTTTTTCTTTTGTTAAATTGCTTTTTGAAATTAATCTTTATCAAACGAAAATTATTTTTCGAATGTGGAGGTAATTGTAAATTATGTTTATCGGTAATGTGGAAATAAACGGCTATGCCGCTCTTGCTCCGATGGCGGGCGTTGCGGACAGAGCCTTCAGAGAGCTTTGCAGAGATTTCGGTGCGGCTTATGTGGTGACGGAAATGGTAAGCTCTAAGGGTGTTTCGTATAAAAATGTGAAATCAACCGAGCTTATGGAGGTTTCTGATAAAGAACGTCCCGCAGGTATTCAGATTTTCGGCAATGAGCCTGAAACAATGGCGGAGGCGGCTGTCACTGCGATGAAGTTTAGACCGGAGATTATTGACATAAATATGGGGTGCCCGGCACCTAAGGTGAGCGGTAACGGCTGTGGTTCGGCTTTGATGAAAAATCCAAAGCTTTGCGGAGAAATCGTAAAGGCCGTGAGTAATGCTGTTGAAGTGCCCGTTACGGTGAAAATTCGCAAAGGTTGGGATGAAAACAGCGTTAATGCCGTTGAGGTTGCTCAAATCTGCGAGGCAAACGGTGCGAGTGCGATAACTATTCACGGCAGAACAAGAGCTCAGCAGTATCAGCCTTATGCCGATTGGCAGATTATCAAGGCTGTAAAAGAATCGGTGAAAATTCCCGTAATCGGCAACGGCGACGTCACAAGTGCCGAGGATGCACAGCGTATGTATGAGGAAACAGGCTGCGATTTAGTTATGATAGGCAGAGCTGCCCTCGGTAATCCGTGGTTGTTTATGCAGATTTATTCGTGGTTTGAAAATGAAAAACAAATTCCGCCGCCGACTAAAGCGGAGAGATTGTATGTTATGTTGAAGCATATTAAATCCCTTTGTGAGTATAAGGGAGAAGAGCACGGAATGAGGGAAGCACGCAAGCATGTGGGCTGGTATTTAAAGGGCTTTAAGGGTGCGGCAGCTTTCAGAAACGCCGCAGGCAAGCTGACAACATTTAAGGAGCTTGAAGAGCTTGTGGGCGAGGTTTATAAAAAGACGCTTTAATGAAAAAGTGGTGGGGAAGAATTTCTCCACCGCCTTATTTCGGAAACTGAAAAAATAAATTTAAAAAATTTCAAAAAATCACTTGACATCACTTGCTTAATGTGATATTATATATAAGCACTGTTGAGGTGCTGAAAATTGAATGCGCTGTTAGCTCAGCTGGATAGAGTGACTGGCTACGAACCAGTAGGTC
>JBGVDU010000351.1:0-2470 GCA_045119555.1 Acutalibacteraceae bacterium
ATCCGTGAAGTAATCGCATTCCCAATGAACAGCAACGCTCAGGATTTGTTGCTCGGTTCTCCGGGAGAGGTTACAGAGCAGCAGCTTAGAGAAGTTCATATTAAATTAAGATAACTTATCACAGTTTTTCTGAAAAAAGTGAACTTTTCGTGACGCTTTTTTCAGAAAAAGCCGCACTGCGGATTGCTATTAATCCCGATAACATAGGATTAAGAATAATTTGAAAGGAAGATATATATGGTTACCCACGAGGACGTGTTGGCAATCGCAAGACTTTCTAAGCTTTATATCGCTGAGGAAGAGCTTGACGAAATGACAAAAGCTATGGACGATATTATCAAATTTGCCGATACAATCAACAATGCGGCAGAAGAGGGAGTAGAGTTCGATAACATTAACAATCTTTCAAATGCGTTCAGAGAAGACGAGGTTGTACCGTCTTACGACAGAGATGAGATTCTCAAAAATGCAAATGATATTGACGAGGGACATTTCCTTGTCCGCAAGAGGGTGTAATTATGGCAGAGGGAAAGATTAAACAATACGGAAAAATGCTCGAAAATAAAGAGATTTCCTGCAAAGAGCTTACAGAGAAATATCTCACCGAAATTGAGAGTGCCAATAAAGATTTGAATGCTTACGTTACGGTAACCCCCGATACAGCACTTGAAACAGCTAAAAAGGTTGACGAGAAGCTTGCTAAAGGTGAAAAGCTTGCACCTCTCGAGGGTATTCCGATGACCTTAAAGGATAATATTTCAACAAAGGGAATTCAGACAACCTGCTGTTCAAAAATTTTGGAGGGCTATACTCCTATCTATAATGCAACAGTTTGGGAAACACTTTCAAACAAAAATGCCGTTTTGTTGGGCAAGACTAACATGGATGAATTTGCTATGGGTTCATCAAGCGAAACATCTTGCTTTGGCGGTGCGGCTAATCCGCACAATATAAACCATGTTGCAGGCGGTAGTTCGGGCGGCGTTGCATCTGCTGTTGGCGGTAACATTGCAGTTTATGGCTTAGGTTCGGATACAGGCGGATCAATCAGACAGCCTGCCAGCTTCTGCGGTATTGTCGGCTTGAAGCCGTCTTACGGTGCAGTTTCAAGATTTGGTTTGATTGCTTACGCTTCAAGCTTTGATCAAATCGGACCTATTACAACAACAGTTGAAGATGCGGCAATCGTTTATGATGCTATCTCCGACTATGATAAAATGGATTCTACAAGCCAGGGAAGAAAGGGTGCACCGACTGTCGATACTCTTAAAAACGATATTAAGGGTATGAAAATCGGTATTGCAAGGGAGTATCTTGATGGCGTAAGAGAAGATGTAAAGCTTGCAGTTGAAAAGGCTTGCGAGGTTTACAAATCGCTCGGTGCTGAAATTGTTTACTTCAATCTTCCTGCACTTAAATATGCTTTGCCTGTTTATTATATCTTGGCTTGTGCCGAGGCTTCTTCCAATCTCGGCAGATATGACGGTATCAGATACGGTTACAGAACATCTTCCTATAACGATGTAAACGAAATGATTTGTAAAACGAGAAGCGAAGGCTTCGGTGACGAGGTGAAAAGACGTATTCTCCTCGGTACTTATGTTTTGAGTGCAGGCTACTATGATGCTTACTATAAAAAGGCTCAGAATCTACGCGGTTCAATAGTAAATGCTTTCAAAAACGCATTTAAGAACTGTGATGTTATTCTTGCACCGACTGTTCCCATGACAGCATTTGAAAAGGGTAATGCTATCAGTGACCCTATTGAAACATATTTGACAGATATTTGCACAGTACCTGTAAACATCGCAGGCTTGCCGGGCATTAGTATTCCTTGCGGCTTCAATGCAAAGGGTATGCCTATCGGTATGCAGCTTATCGGTGATACGTTCTGTGAAAGTAAAATTCTCAATGCGGCTTGGCAGTATGAGAATGCGGCAGGTTCAGAGGTATTTAAATCCTCGGAATACGGCGTGAAGTTATAAGGAGGGAAAATCAATGAAATACGAGATGGTCGCAGGCTTTGAAACACATATCGAGCTTGCTACGAATACAAAGATTTTTTGCTCCTGTACAACGGAGTTCGGCGGTGACCCCAACACACATTGTTGCCCTATTTGCATAGGTTTGCCCGGTACTTTGCCGAAAATCAATAAACAAGTAATCAAGTATGCTATTATGGCAGGTTTGGCTACAAATTGTGAAATTGCAAATATTTCAAAAATGGACAGAAAGAACTACTGCTATCCCGATTTGCCTAAGGCTTATCAGATTTCCCAGTACGACAAACCTCTTTGCGAACACGGTTATGTACAGCTTAGCAGTGGCAAGAAAATCAGACTTACAAGAATTCATATAGAAGAGGATGCAGGTAAACTCGTTCACAAACGTGGTGATACCTATGTTGACTACAACCGTGGCGGCGTTCCGCTTATAGAAATTGTTTCCGAGCCTGATATCCGTTCTGTTG
>JBGVDU010000352.1:0-3224 GCA_045119555.1 Acutalibacteraceae bacterium
CGGCAGCTGCGGAGCTTGTGTTGTTATTGTTATTGTTGATAATTATCGGCTGACCATAATTATTATTTGGATTTTTAATCTCTTCAACCTGACAGCCACACGCCGGGCAAATAACCGCTTTTTCAGCTATCTGCTTTCCGCAACATTTACAATACTTAGTACCGTTTGGAGCCATTTCATTAGTTGGTAAAATATAATTTTCATTCATATTATAGCCTCCTATAATAAATTTTTACAAATATATAATACAACACGATTATTGTTATTGTCAATATTTTTCTGCATTTTTGTACTGTAAATTTGAGCATTATGTATTCTTTCGGGAATAAAATCGGATATTATTATCGTCATATATAAAATTAAAACATATATAAATTTCAATATTTTCGGATCAGGCTTGTAAGATAAAAAGACAAACCGCTCGGGTAATAGGTCCGAGCGGTTTGTCTGCAATGACATAAAAGCAAATAAGATAAAAAATTAAAACAGCGTTTTTCGTTTGATTTCAAGCTGAATATGAAGAAAAATTATATCAGCACTTTAACAATCGAATATAATGATTAGCTTCACGCAGTACATGGTCTGCCAACAGTGGAAGAATTATTGAGCGGATTTTGCACTGTTCTATGCCCGTAACACCTGCAATTTTAAAATCTCTGAACTTGATAGTTTCCTCCAGGCTTTCGGACGTCAAAGCTTTATTGTTTTGGGGATTGCATGCTTCGAGCAGTTTGCTGTATTTTTCCGCAAATTGGTTTGATGTATTAAATAACTCTGTTTCGGTCGGGTCTAAAAGTCCTCTGATAAACAGGGCATGCTCCATCATAATTTGATTCCAAAAACACTCAACCTCTTTCATACAGCTGTCGGTTAAATCTCCGTTATTTTCAAGCAATTCCAAATACTCTCTATACAGCTTTGCCTCTCGGATTATATGTTCAATTAACAACGGATAATTCGCAGTAAACATTCTGCATTCCAAAACATTTCGCAAAATACTTTCTTTAAATGAAATTAAACCGTCCAATAATCTTAAAGCCGTGCGATTAAGTAAACATACCTGTCTATGCTTTTCAGCACTGATATTGCACATGCAATTTTGACTTTTTAAACGGTGTTCTTTTTCCGTAATTGCTCTGTCTATTCTTATTCCCGTAAAGCTTTCCGTTTGTCGTTCTGCCAAAGCCGTAAAATCAGTAACAAGTTCACCCGAACACAAAACATCATTACTCACTATACCGTTTCCGAGCGTTATCGCTTGACACAAAACCTTTTCAAATTCTTTCATAAAAAATTCGGCTTTTCGGGAAAATGCCTCATTTGCAGGTGTAAATCCTGCTTTCAAAAAGAGTGAATGCTCCTTCATTATACGACCGAAAAACAGATGAAGCTCCAAAGATTTAATTACATAATTATTGTTCTCACACATAATTTCCTCCAATAAAACAAATACAGTATCATTCTCAGTATATGTGAATCTGCTTTTTTTCGTTAAAATACTTTAAAGCATATTTGATAAGCTTTTATTTGTTTAATTCGGAATCTTTTACAGCTTCAAACAAAAATACGCACATAACATTTTGATCATCTGTTATGTGCGTATATAAATTTTTATTTTATATAATTAATTACTTTCTTGCTACGCCTGTTTCCTTTGCAGCCTTAATTACAGCGTCGGCAACAGTACGAGCGATTCTCTTATCGAAAGCGGCAGGTAAAATATATTCCGGTGAAAGCTCTTCATCGGACACCAAGCTTGCAATAGCGAAGGAAGCCGCCATTTTCATTTCTTCGTTAATTGTTGTTGCACGGCAATCGAGAGCACCTCTGAAAATTCCCGGGAAAGCAAGAACATTGTTAATCTGATTCGGGAAATCGGAACGGCCTGTACCGATTACTGTCGCACCTGCTGCCTTTGCCTTTTCGGGCATAATTTCCGGAACAGGATTAGACATAGCAAATACTATGGCATCTTTATTCATAGTCTTAACCATATCTTCGCTCAAAACATTCGGAGCGGAAACACCAAGGAACATATCTGCACCCTTAACAGCATCTGCAAGAGAGCCTGTAAGTTTATTTCTGTTTGTGATTTTTGCAATTTCTGTCTTAACAGGATTAAGATTTGCATTGCCCTCACAGATTATACCTGCTCTGTCTACCATTAATACCTTTGCGGCATCGGCACCCATATTGATAAGATGCTTTGTGATAGCCATACCGGCAGCACCTGCACCGTTTACAACGATTTTAATATCTCCGATATTTTTCTTTACGATTTTCAAAGCATTGATCAAAGCCGCACCAACTACAACGGCTGTACCGTGCTGGTCATCATGGAATACAGGGATATCACACTTTTCCTTGAGCTTCTCTTCAATTTCAAAGCATCTCGGAGCGGAAATATCCTCAAGATTTATACCGCCGAAGCTGCCGGAAATCATATATACTGTGTTTACGATTTCGTCTACGTCCTTTGATTTAACGCAAATCGGGAAAGCATCTACGTCACCGAAAGCCTTAAATAAAGCACACTTACCCTCCATTACGGGCATACCTGCTTCGGGACCGATATCGCCAAGTCCGAGAACTGCAGTACCGTCAGTTACAACGGCAACCAAATTGTGACGTCTTGTAAGCTCATAACTCTTATAAACGTCCTTCTGAATTTCAAGGCAAGGCTGAGCAACGCCCGGAGTATAGGCAGTTGAAAGACCGTGCGAATCCTTAACGTCGCAACGAGCAACAACCTCGATTTTTCCTGCCCATTCGTAATGCTTCTGCAATGATTCTTCTTTTATATCCATAATTAAATCTCCTATTCGTGTCAGATAATGTAATTATAGCACGTCAGATAATGTTAATCAAGTATTTTTGCTAAACTTGACATTTTGTTCTGTTTAGGTTAAAATACTTAGTATATGTATGAGCAGACTGAACAGTCGCGGGTACAAAGCCGAAAGGCTGTATGCGAGGAAAGTCCGAGCTCCGCAGGGCAGAATAACGGCTAACGGCCGCCGGGGGCAACCCCAGGGAAAGTGCAACAGAGATATACCGCCGATTTTATCGGTAAGGGTGGAAAGGCGAGGTAAGAGCTCACCGGCGTTGCAGAGATGTAACGGCCGAGCAAACCCTACCCGATGCAACATCGACTGGAGTTGTCAGCTGGGCAGATACTCCGACAGATGGCTTCAGGCACATAGCAATATGTGTCGCAGATAGAT
>JBGVDU010000353.1:0-6170 GCA_045119555.1 Acutalibacteraceae bacterium
ATCTATCTCTCTGCTTTCAAAAGCTTTTATACTATTTAAAACATTATAGGTTTTTATATCCTCATAGCTAATATTTTTTTCGTCCAGAATTTTTGTAAGCTCTTGTGAGCCTTGCTCTGCACGAAGAATAAGCACCCTTTCCCCTTGAGATACTTCTTCCGAAAGCTTTTCCGCAAGGGAGCTTGATGTATAGCTTTTGGGAATAAGCTCGGGAAATATTCCGTGTTTTTTAAGAAGCTTCGCTGTACCGCTTCCGATTACGGCAAATTTGACACCGAACAATTTTCGTATATCAATTTTCATTCTTGCAAGCCTGTTGAAAAAAATTTCTGCTCCGTTGACGCTTGTAAGCACAACCCAGCCATAGTCGTTTAGATTCAAAAGTGCTTTATCAAATTGAGGATTGTTTCGGTACTCAAGCACATTGAGATAATCAAGGCGATGTATATCCGCCCCAAGCTTTTCCAGCTTTGCAGAAAGCCTGCTTGCAAATTTCTGCGTGCCTGTCACAGTAACAGAGGTATGCTTTA
The DNA here is from genome assembly GCA_045119555.1 of Acutalibacteraceae bacterium. Lineage (GTDB taxonomy): Bacteria > Bacillota > Clostridia > Oscillospirales > Acutalibacteraceae > RUG592. Next base: position 531 of record JBGVDU010000353.1, read on the forward strand.
GGGGAAGTGAAATTGTCTGCGAAAAATCAAGCCTTGCGGCTTCACCGATGATTATAATTGCAGGCGATTTTACTTCTGAATTTTCCGCTTTATCCGAAATATTGCCAAGTGTTCCTCGGACAAGCCTCTGATTCGCACTTGCCCCGTTGGAAACAACGGCAGTTGGAGTAGCTTCGCTTTTGCCGTTTAAAATAAGGCTGTTTGTTATTTTCCTCAGATTTTTCAGACCCATCAAAAACACGAGAGTGCCGTCAAGCTTTGCATAGACCTCCATATTTTCGGGCAGACAATTTTCCGCTGTATGACCTGTAATTATATGAACACTTCTGCTTACTCCTCGATGAGTTACGGGGATTCCCGCAAGCTCGGGTACGGCGATTGACGATGAAATTCCGGGAACAATTCCGTATTCTATATTTTGTTCTTTAAGGGCAAGAGCCTCTTCTCCACCTCTTCCGAAAACGAAAGGATCTCCCCCTTTAAGACGTACCGTTGTTTTACCTTCAAGAGCCTTTTCCACAAGAATTTTGTTGATATTTTCCTGTGCTTCACCGATACACCCTGCCCTTTTGCCGACGCAAATTTTTTCTGCACCTTCGGGCACAAGGTCGAGTAATCTTTTATCAATAAGGCTGTCGTAAACAACTGCATCACACTGCTGTAACAAGAGTTTTCCTCGCAGTGTTATCAAATCGTAATCACCGCACCCTGCACCGACAAGGTACACCTTACCAATCGAATTCACAGCTTTAAAATCAACTCCTCTGCAAGCTTCAAGCGATTTGAAATATCGTCCGAGCCTATAACACTTTCATTGCCGTCCTTTGAAACAGCTATTGTAATTTTTTCGTTCTCAATAAATGAATAAGCACCCAAAGGCAAACCGCAGTCGGCATTCATTCGCTTGAGTATATATTTTTCCGTTTCAAACGAAGCAAATGTATCTTCATCATTTATCTTTTTAATCATCGAAGTTACAAAATCATTCTTTCTGCTTTCTATTGCAATAATCCCCTGACACGGTGCAGGAAGAAAATCGGAATAATCAAAATATTCAAAATTAAAGCTTTCATCTTTATCAATTCCCAATCTCTCGATGCCCGCCGCCGCAAGTATTATTCCGTCATACTCACCGCTTGCAAGCTTATTAAGACGTGTATCTACATTTCCTCTGATATCCTTAAATGTAACCTCGGAATAAAGCCTTCTAAAATTAATTCTCCTACGCAGGCTTCCCGTTCCGATTGTAAAGTCGGAATTATTCTTTATCGCTTTGCCTTTTTTAGTTACAAGTACATCTCGGTAATTGTCGCGACTTAACACGGCGGAAATTTCAAGTCCGTCAGCAAGACAAACGGGCAAATCCTTTGCACTGTGTACCGCAATATCCACAACGCCATTTTTTAAGGCATTTTCTATTTCTGATACAAAAACTCCCTTACCTCCGATGGTTGTAAGCGGTTTATCCGTTATTTTATCACCAATGGTACTGATATGTACAATCTCAATCTCGGTTTCGGGAAATTCTTCAAGAATTCTGTTTACCGCCATTTGTGTCTGCACAAGAGCAAGCCGACTTTTTCTTGTTCCGATTTTAATTTTCATTTATTTTAATTCCTCTATTATATGTAAAATTTGTGCTTCGTCAATATTTTCCGTATCCTTTAGACATATATCAAGTATCCGCTCGAATGCAGTCTTTCTGTTTTCTTCTGAGTTAATCTCACGTTTTACCTGCAGTCGGTATCGGCTTAGAATATCAACAATCTTATCGCAATCATCGTCAAGATAACCTTCTACCGTCTCACGCAGAAAGCGAGCATACAACGGACTTTTTCCGCATGTGGAAATCCCAACGGTAATTTTCTTTCTTTTTATCAACGCAGGAAAAATAAAACTGCATTTTTCTTTATCGTCAACAGTGTTAATGAGAATACTTTTGCTTTTACAAAGATTAAAAATATGCTCATTTAAATTTTCATCATCAGTTGCCGCAATAACCATGAAAGCATCATTTAAATCATTATCCTCAAATTTTCTTTTCTTAATTTGAATCTGCTTTATTTGGGATATCTCATCGCAGACAATCGGTGCAATAACTGTAATATCAGGCTTAAACGGCAGCAGCTTATTAAGCTTCCTCAATGCAACCGTTCCACCGCCGACAATCACACAGTTTTTATTTTCTATATCAATATAAAAAGGGAAATATTCCATAACAACACCTAATTTTCAAATGTTTTAAGAACCTTTAAAAAAGCAAAAAACTCATCAGCCGATGAATCCGACTTCATTTTGTAGATAATTTTTTCAATAGGCCTCTCGGATAAATTTTCTTTTACATCATCAAGATACGGCAAGAAATCATGGAAAATTAAAACCTTTTTCAACGTGTCGATTTCTTTCTCAATCATCTGTTTCGCAATATCTACACTATCCATTTTCAAAGAGTTATTTTCTCTTGCAAGCTTTTCAAAATAATCAATATTTACAAGGCTTACCCCGTCAAGTCGGGTAACAGAGGGATCAATATCGGGCGGCACTGCCAAATCAATAAAGAGCCTCTTTTTGCTGTCTTTCAAATAATTCTTCAAGTCATAATGAGTGACGGTATAATGAGGGCTCGACGTTGCACTTATTATACAATCCGCCGCCTGCATATATTCGTATCTTTTGGCGTAATCAACAGCTTCAACACCTATATTTTCCGCAAGCTTTAAACTTGAATTACGCTGTCTGAGCGTTGCTTTTATATTAATATTTTTATACGAAGCAAGGTTTTTCAGCACAGTCGCACCTGTTTTTCCACTCGCCCCGATAATGAGTATTTTATTTCCGCATTTCACTGCTTCGTTTGCGGCAAGCGTGGCGACAGATACAGATGTTTTTGATAATGCCGTCTGAGTTTTGATTTTTTTCGCACAAGCAAATGCGGCTTGAAAAATGACATTCAATTCGTACGATACCGTGTTATTACTTTTTGCAAGCAAATAAGCATTCTTTGTCTGACCAAGTATCTCGTCCTCTCCTATTACCATTGAATCTATTCCGCAAGCCACCTTAAAAAGATGTGAAATTGCGTTATCATAATAATAAAACAACAAATGCTTTGAAAACAAATCCTCATTTATTTGAGCATAACTGCAAATTTTGCGAATCACGTCCTTTTCCGAGCCATGTTCTCCGCAAAAATACATCTCTGTCCTATTGCATGTGCAAAGCATAACACATTGCGTGACGCAGGATTCATTTATCAATTCCGAAGATATTTTACAACGGCTATCCTCAGAAAACGCCAGCCTTTGGCGTAAATTTATATCTGCACTTTTATAACTGACGCTGATACAATACAAATTTCTCCCTCCTACTTCCGCAATGCTATTAATCTGATTGGGGTTATTCATAAGCTTATGAATAAACATTTTAGGCTTCTCATATCATAAAATTCTGATTTTAAATAGACGACATTATCTATACCCGATTATTATTTTAATACCGTATCACTGACTCGTCAATTCTTTTTTGCTTAAATTTTACATGCGGGCATCAGCATTTACATTCAGAATATTTGCCAATATCAGCAAAATTAATAATATTTTCATTATAATTACTTGAATAGATTGGATTTTGGTGTTAAACTAATATGGAATACATTAAGGAAAATGTATAGCAAATCTTAGATTTAAGGAAGTATTGATATGACAAAAGTAGATATTTTTTCCGGCTTTTTGGGTGCAGGAAAAACAACTTTAATTAAAAAGCTTATCAAAGAAGCTTACAGCGGCGAAAAGCTTGTTCTTATCGAAAATGAATTCGGTGAAATAGGCGTTGACGGCGGATTTTTGAAGGATGCAGGTGTTGAAATTACTGAGATGAACTCAGGCTGTATTTGCTGCAGCTTGGTTGGTGATTTTGGCGAAGCACTTAAAAAGGTTCTCGAGCAGTATTCTCCGGACAGAATTATCATTGAGCCTTCGGGCGTGGGCAAGCTCAGCGATGTAATTGCTGCAGTTGAAAATATTAATTCCGATGAAATTACTCTCAACAGCTTCACTACCGTTGTCGACGCAGGCAAGTGCAAGATGTACATCAAGAATTTCGGTGAATTCTTTAACAATCAGATCGAGCATGCAAGTGCAATAGTTCTCAGCCATACAAAAAATATTTCGGACGAGAAGCTTTCCGCTTGCGTTAAAATGATTAGAGAGCATAACGAGAAGGCTGAGCTTATCACAACAGATTGGGATAACCTCAGCGGCGAGCAGATTGTTCTTGCTATTGAAAATAAAGATTCTTTAGCTGAAACGCTGAAAATGCTTCAGGACGAAGAGGACACCTGCCCCGTTTGCGGACATCATCACCACGAGCACGATGAGCATGAGCACTGCCATCATGACCACGATCACGATGAGCATGAGCACTGCCACCATGACCACGATCATGATGAACACGAGCACTGCCACCGTGACCATGATCATGACGAGCACGAGCACTGCCACCGTGACCATGATCATGATGAGCACGAGCACTGCCACCACGACCACGATCACGATGAGCATTGCTGCTGTGGACACGATCATCATCACCACCATGCCGACGAGGTATTCGCAAGCTGGGGTATTGAAACTACAAAGAAGTTTACAGCCGAGGACATTACAAATGCTTTGAACGCATTCGCCGATGAAGAAAAGTACGGAATTATTCTCCGTGCTAAGGGCATTGTTGAAGGTACAGACGGCAGCTGGATTCACTTTGACTACGTTCCGGGCGAGCCTGATGTCAGAACAGGTTCAGCTGCGACAACAGGCAGACTTTGTGTAATAGGTTCTAAAATTTCAGAGGCTGCAATAAGCGAGCTTTTCGGGGCATGATAATTAATTATTAATTTATTACGGAGGAAACACATGGAAATTCCGGTTTATCTATTTGTTGGATTTTTGGAAAGCGGCAAAACAAAATTTATGCAAGAAACCTTGGAGGATAAGAGATTCCACAAAAACGAAAAAACTCTTGTTCTTGTCTGCGAAGAAGGAATTGAAGAGTTCGAGCCTTCAAAAATTCCGTCAAAAAATATTCACTTTGAGGTAATTGACGAGGTTGAAGACCTTACAATCGAAAGACTTGAGGCGGCTCAGAAAAAAGCTAATGCTACCAGAGTGCTTGTTGAATACAACGGTATGTGGCAGTTACCCACACTTTATGAGGCAATGCCCGAAGATTGGGTTGTCTATCAGCAAATAACTTTTGTCGATTCGGCTACTTTTGAAACATATAACGCAAATATGCGTAGTCTTGTTGTTGACAAATTCACCGATACCGATATGGTTGTTTTCAACAGAATGGCTATCGGTGCGGATCAAATGTCTTTCCATAAGGCTGTTCGAGCACTCAACAGACGAGCTGAGATTGCTTACGAATACACTAACGGCAAGGTTGTATATGATGATATCGTTGACCCGCTCCCGTTTGATGTCAACGCACCTGTAATTGAGGTTGCCGACAACGACTATGCTCTTTGGTACAGAGATTGCACCGAGGAAATGAGCAAATATAACAATAAGACAATTAAGTTCAAGGGTCTTGTTGCAAAAAATAAGGAGTTTGACAAAAACACCTTTGCTGTCGGCAGACATATTATGA
>JBGVDU010000354.1:0-2195 GCA_045119555.1 Acutalibacteraceae bacterium
ATGTCGCACCTCGGAATGAAAATTCTGTACAGCCAATTTAATGATGTTCCGTACATTTGGTGTGAAAGAGTTTTTGCACCGTGGATTGACATGGAGAAGATAATGCTTTCAAAGAATATTCCTCTCTGGGCACTTGAAAGCGGCGACCCGATAACGGATTTTGATTTTATCGGTTTTACTCTTCAATATGAGTTATCCTATACTAATGTTCTTCAAATGCTCAGGCTTGCACAAATTCCGCTCAGAAGCTGTGACCGTCACGGTCTTACTCAAATAGTGGTGGGCGGCGGTCCTTGTGCTTGTAACCCCGAGCCGATTGCCGATTTCTTCGACTTGTTCTTCATAGGTGAGGGAGAAGAGGTTGACCTTGAGGTTATTGAGCTTTTCAGAAAGTGCCGAGAAGAAAATAAAACAAGAGAAGAATTTCTTTTCCTCTGCTCGCAAATTGAGGGAGTCTATGTTCCTTCACTTTATGATGTTGAATATAACGATGACGGTACTTTAAAATCGTTTACCCCGAAGGACGGTGTTCCTTCAAAGATAAAAAAGAGAATAATAATGAATCTCGACGAGCTGTATTATCCCGAAAAATTTGTTGTTCCGATGATAGAAATCGTCCACGACAGAGTAGTGCAGGAAATTTTCCGTGGCTGTATAAGAGGCTGTCGTTTTTGCCAGGCGGGATTTTTGAATCGTCCCGTTCGTGAGAAATCGCCCGAAACAATCGACAGGCAATGCCATACACTGTGTAAAAATACAGGCTATGACGAGATTTCTCTTTCCTCGTTGTCCTCAAGTGATTATACAAAAATCCGTGAGCTTTTGGGTGATTTAACAAAATGGTCCGTTGATGAAAATGTCAGTCTTTCCTTGCCGTCTATGAGAGTTGACGGCTTTGATGAGGAAATTCTCTCAAAGCTCGGAACAGTCAGAAAGAGCGGCTTAACATTTGCCCCCGAAGCGGGAACGCAGAGAATGAGAAATGTTATAAATAAAAATGTCACGGAAGAAGAGCTTATGAATACCTGTTCAGTAGCCTTTTCGGGCGGTTGGACTGCCGTTAAGCTTTACTTTATGATAGGCTTGCCCACGGAAACCTATGAGGATGTTTTGGGCATTGGTACACTCGCTCAAAACGTGGTTGATCAATATTATAAATGTGAAAATCGTCAAAAGGGAAAGCAAGTTAAGGTGACTGTAAGTACATCGTCGTTTATACCAAAGCCGTTTACGCCATTCCAATGGGAACCGCAGAATTCGATTGATGAAATTCACAAAAAGCAGATGATGCTTAAAGACCACATAACTTCAAGGAAAATAACATATAACTATCACGAAGCTGATGTAAGCTATTTGGAAGGTGTTTTTGCAAGAGGCGACAGACGGCTTTCAAAGGTGCTTGAAGAAGCTGTAATGAGCGGAATGCACTTTGACGGCTGGGACGAATGCTTTGACTTAAAAAAGTGGCTTGAGGTGATGAACCGCTGCGGTATTGACCCCGATTTCTACTTACGCAGACGAAGCTTTGACGAGCTTTTGCCGTGGGATCATTTGGAATACGGCGTAACGAAGAGCTTTTTGCTCAAAGAGTGCAAGCAGGCGTATGAGAACACGACTACGCCGAATTGCAGAGAAAAATGCTCCGGCTGCGGTGCCGCAAAGTACGGAGGAGGTGTCTGCTATGAAAAGCGTTAGAATATGGTATAAAAAAGACGGTGCATGCAGATTTATTTCCCATTTGGATTTAAACCATTCTATAATGCGGGCATTGCAGATGTCGGGCATTCCGTTGTGGCATACAGAAGGCTTTAATTCAAGAATGTATGTGTCGTTTGCGTTGCCTTTATCGCTCGGATACCGTGGCTTGTGCGAATCGGTTGATGTCAGACTTTTGGAAGATAATTATTCTTTTGATGAGATTATTAAGCGTTTAAATGATTGCCTGCCGACAGGACTTACTGTATATGATGTCACTGAGCCCGTAATGAAACCTGCGGCTATTGCTTATGCAATGTTTGATATTGTAATTACATCGGAAGAGCATTCAACGGACGAAATTTTTTTCGCCGCCGATTCTCTTTTAAAACGAGAGCAAATTCTCGTTGAGAAGTTAAGCAAAAAAGGCGTTGCAAAACAGGTTGATTTAAAGGAAAATATTGTAAAATATAAGCTTGACAATTCCATAGACGGCGTAA
>JBGVDU010000355.1:0-4518 GCA_045119555.1 Acutalibacteraceae bacterium
TTGCTGAAAATCTGTTCTCTATTTACTCTACTTCTGCCCCTCATGCCGGGGCGGGGCACCTACTTTTGCTGTTCGGCAAAAGTAGGCAAAAGCGAAGTCAGGGGAAATTGCCTGAAAACGGCAATTTCCCCCGACACCCCCTATGTCAATTAGGCGAACTTTTGTCTGTCTACATTAATCCTTTTCCGCTCGCTACATACTATTAAATAATTAACGTAACACGTTAATTATTTAGCAATCCGCTTTGCGGCTTGCGGTTATGCTTCGCATAATCCGTCTGCATGCTAATTTCTACGCACCTAACGGTGCTATAAAAAAGTGTCCTTTCAGTCCACTTTTTTAAAGAAATTAGAATCTGGGTGAAGCCCTTTGGGCTTCAAGTCGCTCGCTTTCATCTCGGCGACCTTGCGACCGCCTTTGTTTTTTTGTATTAGCGGTTAGTTTATTCGTTTCTGAGAACCGTTTTTATAATTACTTATTTTAAAATTCAGCTTATTTCTTTGTCAATCATCATTGCTTCTGCGTTCAATTTTAAATACATTTCCCTCAAAATCTACCAAGCCATCTTTTTTCATTCTATGCAGCTCTTTGCTCATGGCACTTCTTTCCACACACAGATAATCGGCTAATTCTTGGCGGTTGAAGGGGATTTTTACGCACTCGTTATTTTGTCTGCGTGACTCCTCCGTTAAATATGACATCAGCTTTTCCCTTGTGGTACGCATACTCATGTGGCACAGCTTTCTGTCCAGATTACACGCTTTGCCGGCAAGTTCTGTCAGCAGATTTTTCATTGTTGTAAGGTGTCTTGAGCAAGCCTTTTCACACGGTGTCATGACCTTATCAACATCTACGAAAAGCAGTTCAGCCTCTTCATGGGCAACGGCATCGAAAATTAACCTGCCGTCCTTTGAAAGGGCATACAACTCGCCGAGAATATCCCCCACCACAAGCTCTCTGATTATAGATTTATTACCCGTAATATCGTTGCTTTCCATATATACTCTGCCCGTCATTACAATACCCATTTGATTAATTCTGTCACCCGCATTAAAGATAATTTGCCCCTCTTCATATTTTTTCTTAACAGCATTAAAACAGACAAGCATCTGCTCAATATCACTCTCTGAAATTCCTGCAAAAAGCTCCGATCTTTTAAGACTGGGGATAAAATTTTTATTAATTTGCATTTTTAACACCTCTGTTGCATTTGACACATACTCACTATTGAAATTATAGTATTATATAGTCAAATAATCAAGTGTTTTTGACAAATTTAACATAGCAAACTTTCGGTAATGGGCAGAAGTTTCGCTTTATTGTTGCTTTTTGTGTTAGAAAAACACTTACAAAACACTTGGTTAAATTTAGTCTTATCCTCTCGAAATTTCTTTTCGACGATAAGATGAGATCGAAATTACATCTAAAGGTGAGTTTCCAAATTTTTTTGTACAGAAAACCCATTTAATCTGTATGTTTTGCGGTTTGATAATCAGTTTCATAAAAGCTTCTCCGAACTCGCAATTTACAGAGTCTTGTAATCCCTAATGCAATCCTTTGTAATTGCTGAAGCGAATTAAACAGATTATCCCCTTGTGCAGTGCCTCACGCTGATTTTTTTAAATTCAATAAGGGCACACGCATCACCACTGCGGCTTAAAAATACCCGATGACTGCTACGCTGAGCGGTTTAAGGCTGTAACTGCGAAAGCGGAGTAATTCGGTTGGGTATGCGGTTTGTGTATAAGGATAACCGAGTGTCGAGTTCGCACCCCTATATGCGAAGTCGAAAAAGTATGATTTTGAAAATATAAACGGAAACTGCAAAGGGCAAGCGTCGTGCTTGCCCTCCTTTTTATTCGCTTTAATGCAGAAAACATATTATACATTATTTCTATATATTCAAATAACAAAGGCACGAAACTCATTGGAATTTCGTGCCTTATAAATTTATTCAGATATCAAAAATTACTCAGCTTTACCCTGAATATACTCGTCAATGGACTTTGCTGCCTGTCTGCCTGCACCCATTGCGAGGATAACTGTTGCAGCACCTGTTACTGCATCACCGCCGGCATATACACCCTCTCTTGTTGTCTGCATTGTTTCTTCGTTAACGATAAGACAACCACGGCTGTTAGCCTCTACGCCCTTTGTTGTGGAGCGAATGAGCGGGTTCGGTGCATTACCGATTGCAATGATAACTGCGTCAACATCAAGAACGAAGTTTGAACCTTCTTTTGCAACAGGTCTTCTACGACCGCTTGCATCAGGCTCGCCAAGCTCCATCTCTACGCACTCAAGACCTGCAACCTTACCCTCGTCGTTGCCAACAACCTTAATGGGGTTATTAAGGAACTTGAAAATAATGCCCTCTTCCTTAGCGTGATGAACCTCTTCAAGACGAGCAGGCATCTCTGCTTCGCTTCTTCTGTAAACGATGTAAACATTCTCGGCACCAAGACGCTTTGCACTTCTTGCTGCGTCCATTGCTACGTTACCGCCGCCTACAACTGCTACATTCTTCGGACAAATAATCGGTGTGTCGTACTCGTCCTTGTAAGCCTTCATAAGGTTAATTCTTGTAAGGAACTCATTAGCGGAGTAAACGCCGATAAGACCCTCGCCTTCCATGCCCATGAAGTTCGGAAGACCTGCACCTGTACCGATGAATACAGCCTCAAAGCCGTCCTCGAAAAGCTCGTCAACGGACATAACCTTACCCATAACCATGTTTGTTTCAATCTTAACGCCCAAATCCTTAAGACCGCTGATTTCCTTTTGAACAATAGCCTTAGGAAGTCTGAATTCCGGAATACCGTACATAAGCACGCCACCTGCTGTGTGGAATGCTTCGTAAATTGTAACCTCATAGCCCTTCTTTGCAAGTGCACCTGCACATGTAAGACCAGACGGGCCCGAACCGATTACTGCAACCTTATGGCCGTTTGACTCAGGCTTTTCTGCCTTTGCAGTTGCATTCTTCATGTGGTAGTCGGCAACGAATCTTTCAAGTCTGCCGATGCTTACGCTCTCTGTCTTAATGCCTCTTACGCACTTGGACTCACACTGTGACTCCTGCGGACATACACGGCCGCAAACAGCAGGCAATGAGCTTGCACTTGAAATAACGGAATAAGCCTCCTCAAACTCGCCCTTTGCAACGTGTGCGATAAAGTCAGGAATCGGAACATTAACGGGACAGCCGTTTACGCAAGGCTTGTTCTTACAATTAAGACATCTTGTAGCCTCGTTAATAGCCATTTCTTCTGTATAACCGAGAGCAACCTCTTCAAAGTTTTTATTTCTGACATTAGGCTCCTGCTCAGGCATAGGAGTCTTTGTTGGACACATATTAGCCATTTTATTTCACCTCGACATTGTTGATAAGTCTGCAATTTTTCTCTCTTGCTGTCTGCTCCATACTTCTGTATGTAACATTACGCTTCATAAGCTCGTCAAAGTCTACCTCATGACCGTCAAAATCAGGGCCGTCTACGCAAGCGAACTTTGTCTGACCGTTTACTGTAAGTCTGCAACCGCCGCACATGCCTGTACCGTCAATCATAATCGGGTTCATGCTTACGATAGTCTTAATTCCGTACTTCTTTGTAAGCTCGCTTACAGCCTTCATCATAGGAACAGGGCCGATTGCAATTACAAGATCATACTTAACGCCGTTCTGAATATTCTGCTCAAGAGCTGTTGTAACAAAGCCCTTGTTGCCGTTTGAACCGTCATCTGTCATAAGATAAAGATTCTCACTTGCAGCCTTCATCTCGTCCTCAAGAATGATAAGGTCTGTATTTCTGAAGCCAGCAATTACGTCAACCGATGTACCCATTGCGTGGAGAGCCTTAGCCTGCGGATATGCAATAGCACAGCCTGCACCGCCGCCGATTACAGCAACCTTTGTGTAGCCGTCAAGCTCACTTGCAACGCCGAGCGGACCTACGAAATCGAGAATATATTCGCCCTCGTTAAGAGTGTCGAGGAGCATTGTGCTCGCACCAACCTTCTGGTAAATGATTGTTACGGAGCCTGCTTCTGCATCGTAGTCTGCGATTGTGAGAGGAACTCTCTCGCCGTACTCATCAACTCTGAAAATGATAAACTGACCCGGCTTAGCCTTTTTAGCGATAAGCGGAGCCTCTACTACCATTTTTGTCATTGAAGGATTTAGTTCTACTTTTTCTAAAATTTTATACATGGAAAAAACCCTTTCTGTTCATAATTGACTTTATTATAATACAATTCTGTTAATTTTTCAATACAAAAAACACGACTATCATTAATTTAAGCAAAAAAATGATATTTTTTGACGAATAAGGAATCTAATATCACGCTTTATTTCATTATATTATAGATAAAACTCTTATTTTAAGCAGTCGTTCCAAAAGTAATCGAAATAACTCCGATAGCTGATAAAAGAACAATTCCTACCCCAAGGCAAACTATACCTCTGTTTCTCATTTTTTTATCCTGTTTTTTATTACCTTTCACTATCAGGATTATACC
>JBGVDU010000356.1:0-3744 GCA_045119555.1 Acutalibacteraceae bacterium
TCGTTCTTCAGAACAACATCGCTGATAAGTCTTGTTTTGCCAACTTCGGTTTGGATATTGAGTATCTCAAGTCCCTGAATAGTTTCCTTTTCAAGCTTGTAATAGCTTCCCAAAAGCTGATATCCGCCGCAAACAGCCAACAGAACACCGCCGTCGTTAACGTATGAGCTTAATTCTTTTTTCATGGAAAAAAGCTTATCTCTTACGAGTAACTGCTCTCTGTCGGAGCCGCCGCCTAAAAATACGAGATCATAGTCGGTGAAATGGATTTTCTCGTTGCCGTAAATGGAATCAACCTGCGTTTCGATATTTCTCCATTCACATCTTCTTTGAATAGTTGTAATATTTCCGATATCGCCGTAAAGATTAAGCAAATCGGGATAAAGGTGAGCAATTTTCAATTTCATAATTCTTCCTCCAATTCGCTTAAAATCTTTTTGGTTGAGAAAAGCAGGGTGTAGTTTACAACAATATAAACTCTTTCGCCGCTTCCGTTTACAGCGTTGATAATATCTTGCTTCATATCGCCGCCGACAGTCATTTTGCTCGGCTCGATATTACAGTATTTAAGGCGTACTGCCATATCCTTTGAACGGATTCCCGTTGTAGTGTAGCTTGTAATGCTGTCATTTTTCAGTTTTTCAAAATCCACATCCCAAAGCCACGATACATCGTTTCCATCGGGGTCGTTGTCGTTAATTCCGATAATAACATCCTTTGTACGCTTTTCATTGATAATGTTTCCGATGCTCTGGTTAAAGCTTGCTGGATTCTTTGCAAGATTAAACACAACAAGCTTTCCCTTAACAGTAAATTCTTCCATTCGTCCGACTTGACCCTTGTATTTTTGCAAACCGACTGCGATATCCTTTTTCGGGATTCCGCAGCTGTCGCAGAATGCAAAAGCCGCAAGTGCATTGTAAATATTGTAGATACCCTTGCACGGCAGGTCAACGTGTGTTGAGCAAACATCAAACGAAACATAGTCGTCAACCGTAATATTTTTGCCGTCATATTGCGGCTTGGGACGTGAAAATCCGCACTTGCTGCAATGGTATTTTCCGAGCTGACCGTATTGGTAGAAATCGTATTTAAGCTCGTTTCCGCAAGCTCTGCAATAACGCCCCTCCCTTGTTTCGTTGAGATTAAGACCGAGGTTTTCGGTTATTCCGTAATAACGTGTGTTTTTGTAATCGGTACCGAGGGAAGCGGTAAGAGGGTCGTCACCGTTAAGAATAAGAGTAGCATCTTTAGCCTTGTCAAGTGCCATTTGAATATATTTAATGGTCGTATCAATTTCGCCGTACCTGTCCATTTGATCACGGAAAAGATTGGTTATAACAATTTTTGTGGGGGTGAGGTACTGCAAAATAATTCTTGCGTAAGCCTCGTCCATTTCAAGACAAGCGTAATCTGCCTTAACTTTACCGGTGAGTGTGCTGTAAGATATAAAAGCTGATACAACACCTGGGAGCATGTTTGAGCCAACCTTGTTGCATACAATTTTGTATCCTTGATTTTCAAGCACTGTATATATCATATTATTTGTGGTAGTCTTACCGTTTGTTCCCCAGACTGCAATGATATCCTTATCTATATCCTTTGAAAGTCTGTTTAAAATATCCGGGCATATTTTCAGAGCAATCGAACCCGGCATTGAGCTGCCGTTTTTGCCTAAAATCTTTGATGCAACAGTAGCAAGCTTTGCTGCCCAAATTGCTAAAATCTTTCGCATTCTACAACCTCCGAATGTCACTTGTAATTTGTTTTTTTATTACACCATATCTTTCGTTTACTTCCTGTATATGATATCATTACTTCACCGTTTTGTCAAAGCAAATGATGTCATTATAATAAGATTAATGGTTTGCTTATTCATAATCCGTTTTCTTATTAAATTTTTGTGTATTTTTATGTAAATTGTTTGACAGAGGCACGGGTTTAGTAGTATCATATATTTAATATTATTTTAGGGTGTTGATTTATGAAATATTGTTCAAAATGTAAAAAATTGGTGTTTTCCGATGATACAAAATGCGAATGTAAGGGAAAACTTACGGAGAAAATAGATTTGAATATGCCCGTACAGCTTACGGCGGTAAGTGATGTAAATAAAGAGATAGTCAAGTCGGCACTGTGCAAGGGAAAGATTCCTTATTCGACCACAACCGTTTCCAAGATTACTCCTGTTTTGGGTGTTGAGGACGGTTTTGAAGTTTTCTATGTGCCGATAAGCTTTTTGAAGAAGGGCATAGATGCACTCGTAGGCGTTTCGGCAATGGAAATTCCCGATTATTATGATAAGCTCGATTTGCCCGATGATCCAGAGTGGGAGGAGATGTCACCTTTTAAGCGAAACGCAGTGCGAGTATTGTCCGCAATAGGTTTTATTGTACTTGTATGGATTTGTGTAGCGGGAGTGGATTTTGTTGCAAATCTAATAGTAAGTTTATTGGGATAATTAAGGTGAGCATAATGTACAATGATTTTTTCGTTTCAGCTGTAATCGTAGCCGCAGGCTCTTCAACAAGAATGAAGTCAAACGTCAGTAAGCAACTTATGTTAATATGCGGTGAACCTGTGCTTAAGCATACGGTTAATGCGTTTTTGAAATCAAATATTGTTGATGAAATAATAGTTGTTTGTCCTGAAAAGGATATCGAAATATTTAAATCGCTCTTTCCCGAAAAGACTTTAAATTTTCCCGTGAAATTTACTGTGGGCGGCAGTACAAGACAGGAATCGGTTTCAAACGGCGTAAAGCTTACCGATGAGAGATGTGATTTTATAGCAATACACGACGGTGCAAGACCCTTGGTAACGGGCGCTTGTATTGAAAAAGTAATTGCAGATGCGGTAAAATTCGGTGCTTCAACTCTTGCTGTGCCGGTAAAGGATACTATTAAAATTGTGGAAAGCAATACAGTAGAGTCAACTCCAAATAGGGATAAGCTGTATATAATACAAACTCCTCAGGTATTTGAGAAAGATGCATATTGTACGGCTTATGACACTGCGATTTCAAACGGCAAGGATTTTACCGATGATTGTCAATTAATAGAATCAATAGGCGGAAGTGTTCACATTACAATCGGCGATTACACTAATATAAAAATCACAACAGGTGAGGATATCGCAGTTGCGGAAGCTTTCTTGAATTTTAGAAATAAAAATTAAGTTATCGAAAAATGGATTTGCGGTAACTTATCAAAAATTTACGAGGTGAATGAAATTGAGAATAGGACACGGTTACGATGTTCATAAATTGGTAAGCGGCAGAAAATTAATTTTAGGCGGCGTTGATATTCCACATACAGTCGGCTTGCTCGGACATTCCGATGCGGATGTGCTTGTTCACGCTGTTATGGATTCTCTCCTTGGAGCAGCGGCACTCGGCGATATAGGCGGACTTTTTCCCGATAACGACCCCAAATACGAGGGTGCGGACAGCATGAAATTACTCTCCGAGGTGTGTAGTGCGATTGACGGTAAGGGATATAAAATTTCAAACATAGATGCAACCGTTATTGCCCAAAAACCAAAGCTGAAGCCTTACATCGAGCAAATGAGAAAAAATATAGCAGACGTTTGCAAAATAGATATCGACCAAGTGAATGTAAAGGCAACTACGGAGGAAAAGCTCGGTTTTACGGGAAACCTCGAGGGTATATCAGCACATTCGGTTTGTTTGATTGAGAGTAAGTGATTTTGATTGAAGGGAACATTAACAGAAAATGAGTATAT
>JBGVDU010000357.1:0-10895 GCA_045119555.1 Acutalibacteraceae bacterium
TGTCGGAGTTACGGCGGAAACATTAACGGGTATTCCGTCAATCGTTTACGGCTTGTTTGGCTATTTGATGTTCGTAATTTCTCTGAAATGGGGCTATTCAATGCTTGCCGGAATATTCACGCTTGCAATAATGAATTTGCCTACTATTATGCGAACAACCGAGGAGGCGTTGAAGTCCGTTCCCGATTCGTTCAGAGAGGGTAGCTTCGGCTTGGGTGCAGGTAAAATGCGTACAGTATTTAAGGTCGTTTTGCCGAGTGCCGTACCGGGAATTTTATCGGGCGTAATTTTGGCAACGGGAAGAATTATCGGTGAAACTGCCGCACTCATTTATACAACGGGTACGGTAGCGGGTATTCCGGATAATCTTTTAGGCTCGGGACGTACGCTTGCTATTCACATGTACACACTTCTCAATGAAGGCTTATACATGGACGAGGCTTATGCGACAGCAGTTGTAATTCTTG
This sequence comes from Acutalibacteraceae bacterium, assembly GCA_045119555.1. Taxonomy (GTDB): domain Bacteria; phylum Bacillota; class Clostridia; order Oscillospirales; family Acutalibacteraceae; genus RUG592. The sequence goes on from JBGVDU010000357.1 coordinate 468, forward strand.
TAACGGTAGTTGCACTTAACGCATTGTCATCTTACTTGGCAAAGAAAGTTAAAAAATGAGGTATAGATAAATGAGTAACAGTCAAAGTAAAATATCGGTGAAAAACCTTGACTTGTATTACGGCGACTTCAAGGCACTGAAAAATATCAACATAGAACTGCCGTCAAAGCAGATAACAGCGTTCATAGGCCCATCGGGCTGCGGAAAGTCCACACTTTTGAAGTCGCTCAACAGAATGAACGACTTGGTTGAAGGCTGTAAAATAACAGGCGATGTTCTCCTTGACGGTGAAAGCATTTATAAGGGTATGGATGTAAATATGCTCAGAAAACGTGTGGGTATGGTATTTCAAAAGCCGAACCCGTTTCCGATGAGCATTTACGATAATGTAGCTTACGGTCCGCGAGCACATGGTATTCGTTCTAAGGTTAAGCTTGACGAAATTGTTGAAGATTCCCTTAAAGGTGCGGCTCTTTGGGATGAGGTAAAGGACAGACTGAAGAAGAATGCACTTGGCATGAGTGGCGGACAGCAGCAAAGACTTTGTATTGCCCGTGCGTTGGCGGTTGAACCCGAGGTTCTTCTCATGGACGAGCCTACATCTGCACTTGACCCTATTTCTACATCAAAAATCGAAGACTTGGCAGTTGAGCTGAGAGATAAATATACTATTATTATGGTAACACACAACATGCAGCAGGCAGCCCGTATATCAGATAAAACTGCATTTTTCCTTTTGGGCGAGGTTGTTGAGTTTGATGAAACGGACAAAATCTTCTCGTTGCCGTCAGATAAGCGTACAGAAGATTATATTACTGGTCGTTTCGGTTAAATTTATAATAGTATAGGAAAGGTTGATTTGAAAAATGACAAGAAATCGCTTTTATTATCAGCTTGAACAGCTGCACCTTGAGCTTATTAAAATGGGTACTCTTTGTGAGGATGCTATCTCCAATGCGGCACTTGCACTTATGGAGGACGATGAGACATTGCCGCAAAAGGTTTTTGAAGCCGAGGCAAAGATTGACAGAATGGAACGTGATATCGAAACAATGTGCATGAAGCTTTTGCTTCATCAGCAGCCTGTTGCCTCCGATTTGCGTTCTGTATCTTCGGCACTAAAGATGATTTCGGATATGGAGAGAATAGGTGACCAGGCGGCAGATATTGCCGAAATCAGTCAGTATTTGAAGCACAATAATTCAACAAGCAAGATTCATATCAAGGAAATGGCTAAGGAAACCATAAAAATGGTTACAGACAGCATTGAATCTTATGTGAATAAGGATTTGGCTTTGGCAGATGATGTTATTGTTGCCGACGATAAGGTTGATGAGCTTTTCAAAAAGGTTAAGGAAGAGCTTATTGAGCTTATTTCCGAGGACAACAGCAACGGAGAGTTCTGTCTTGATTTGCTTATGGTGGCAAAATATCTCGAGAGAATCGGTGACCATGCAACAAATATTGCGGAATGGGTTAAATATTACATTACAGGTAGCCATTTCAGTGAAAATGTGGTAGAATCAAAGTAAACAGCTGTGAATTTGTCTGTACGGGCTTATGGGAAATAATCACCTCATTTTTACTGATTGATTTCACAAGTCCGTACACATTTACGGAAATATTGCTTTGTTTTATCATAGGAGGAGTATTATGATTTATCTTGTTGAGGACGATAACAGTATCAGAGAGCTTGTAACATATACACTTAACAGCTCCGGAATGGAAACGGAGGGCTTTGAAAGACCGTCCGATTTCTGGAAAGCAATGGACAGCAAACAGCCGTCACTTGTTATACTGGATATAATGCTCCCCGAAGAGAGCGGACTTTCTGTTCTGAAGAAGCTTCGCAATTCTCAGGCAACACGCCGTTTGCCCGTTATGATGCTTACAGCCAAGAGTACCGAGTACGATAAGGTTGTTGGCCTTGACAGCGGTGCAGACGATTACGTTGCAAAGCCATTCGGAATGATGGAGCTTTTGTCAAGAGTTAAGGCACTTCTGAGAAGAACAGGCGGTGCGGATGAGGAATTCGAGTACCGAGTTGGTGACTTGTATCTTAACACTAATCAGCACACAGTGAAGGTTAAAGGCGAAACAGTCACACTTACCCTCAAGGAATATGAGGTTCTCACACTTCTTATTAAAAACAGAGGAATAGTGTTTGACCGTGACCGTTTGCTCAACACCATTTGGGGTTATTCCTTTGACGGTGAAAACAGAACGGTTGATGTTCATATCAGAACGCTGCGTCACAAGCTGGGTGCGTGCGGTGATTATATAGAAACCGTAAGAGGTGTAGGTTATAAGTTCGGAAGTGATATTAAGTGACAAAAAGAATTTTCAGATCCATATTCTTTGTTTCTGTGGTAGCAATGGTGCTTATTACAACGACAATCGGAATTTTGCTGTACAACTTGAATTACGAAATGTTTAAGGAAGAAATTCGCAATGAAGCCGTTTTGCTTTCGGCGTGCTTGAATAATTCGGGCAGCGATTTTCTTATTGGTGCAGATAAAACATCCACTCGTATAACTCTTATTGCGGAGGACGGGCGAGTGCTGTTTGATAATTATGTAAATGAAAACGAAATGCAAAGCCATGCCGAAAGAGATGAGGTTGTTCTTGCTCAGAAAAACGGAACGGGTGAGAGCTACCGCTATTCCGAAACAAATTCAAAGCTTACATATTACTATGCGATAAGGCTTGACGATAATTCCGTTATCAGAGTTTCGGGTACGCATGATACGATATATTTGGTTTTTGTCAGATTAATTCCGCCTGCGATTGCGGTAGTTGTTATTGAGCTTATTCTTTCCTTTATTCTTTCAAAAAAGCTGGCTAAGAAAATAGTTCAGCCGATTAACGAAATTAATTTGGAAAATCCCGATGATTTTACGGCTTATGATGAGATTGCACCCTTGCTCAATAAGATTAAGCATTTGACAAAGCAGGTTGATTCCCATGTACTGGAGCTTAGACAGAAGAAGCAGGAGTTCGATGCGATTACCGAAAATTTAAGCGAGGGATTTTTGATTGTAGACCGCAACACAGACGTTCTTTCCGGCAACTCGGCTGTTATGAGGCTGTTTGGCGTTGATCACATAGAGAGCAACGAAAGTGTTTTGAAAATAAACAGAAGCACCGAGTTCACAGGGGCAATAGAAAGTGCCTTGAGCGGAAAACGAAGTGAGTATGTAATGCCGTACAGCGGCAGAGCCTACCAAATAATTGCAAACCCCGTATTTGACGATAACAGCAATGTGCTTGCGGCAGTTATAGTAATTCTGGACGTAACCGACAGGGAAAAGGCAGACAAGCTCAGAAGAGAATTTACTGCAAATGTTTCCCATGAATTAAAAACACCGCTGACATCAATTTCGGGCTTTGCGGAAATTATGATGAGCGGTTTTGTAAAGAAAGATGATATGCAGCATTTTGCTGGCAATATTTACAAAGAAGCACAAAGACTTATTACGCTTGTCGGGGATATAATCAGACTGTCACGTCTTGATGAAAATTCCGCTCCGCTTGAAAAAGAGGATATAAACCTAATGGATGAAATCGCCTCTGTTGTGCAAAGACTTGAATCACAGGCGAAAAAGCGTAATATAAAAATTAATGTGAGCGGTGAGCCTCAGCATATCAACGGTGTATTGCAGATTGTAGATGAAATGGTTTACAACATCGTTGATAATGCAATCAAGTACAACAAGGATAACGGCTCGATTGACATCTCCGTTAAGAAAACGAACGAAGGTACTTGTCTTGCTGTAAGAGATACGGGAATAGGTATTCCGTATGCTGATCAGCAAAGAGTGTTTGAACGCTTCTACCGTGTTGACAAGAGCCATTCAAAAGAGATAGGCGGCACGGGATTGGGACTTTCAATAGTTAAGCACGGTGCGGCATTCCATAATGCACAGGTTAAGCTTAACAGTGTACCGTCTGTCGGTACTGTAATTACGATAATTTTTTAAAATTTCCTTTTTTCTTTCATAAATAAGCGGCTTGCATTTTTGATATGCAAGCCGTGGTGTTGAAAAGCTTTATTAAATTTGACAGAATTTAAAATTTTCCTACATAAAAATAAATTTGCTTATTCCGATAATTTATATATATCCACAATTCCCAAAGCAACGACAGCTCCACACACTGCCGTTGTTTTGGGCTTTTTTTATTTATTGCAAACCTCGTCGAGCAGTTTTTCGAACTCTTCCTTGCTGAAAATCAGATTAACCGCACTCAGCATAGCGTTTGCAGTCATGTACTGCGGGAAGCATAATTTCTTTAAAACAGCTTTTCTGAAAACTCCGCTGTTTTCACTGCCTGTTAAGCCGTAATTATAGAAATCAGCCTTTGTGATACACCCGTTTTTAACATGGTTGTTATCACTGCTTTTTCCGTGTTCATCGAGAATGGTTGCTCCGCTTGCCAAAACGGATTTTGTGATTATTTCATCTGTCATACCCTCAACGCCGAGCAAGCCCTGCTTAGACGGCTGAGCCTTGCGTTTCTCTTTTCCCTTGATATCGGGAATGTAGGCTTGCTTGAGCTGTGTGCTGTCTGTGATTATTCCTTTGAGAAAGTTTCTTATCACAAAGCCTGCTCCGTCACTGTCAGTTAAAACGATTATTCCTCTTGCTTGGGCAAGCTTGCGGATAATCGTCTTTTTTTCGTTGTCCTTAAAAACCCGAAAACCGCCCGTTTCTATAATAGCTGTATCGAAAAGCGAAGCAAGCCGCATTTTATCGTATCTTCCCTCAACGATAATTGCCTCTTTAATTTTTATCATTTTAAGCTACCTGTCCTCGTTTGCTATCATCAACAGTTTTACTATTAAAAGTTCAAGCTGAGTTCTGCTGTCGGCTCTTGTGCTTTTGAGTGCAATGTCGGTTTTTGCTATCGCATCAATGCTTTTTCTCAAAACTGCTGTTGATGTTCTTTTGCTGTCGCTTTCAGCATGCTTTAGTCGGTATTCCGATTTGTAATTGAACCATTTCGCAAGGTCGGCGGAGCGACTTCCGCATTTCACGGCGATTCTTGCTCTGTACATATCAACATAAGCAGAGGATAGCACAGCAAGAATACTCAAAGGCTCTTCACGTTGATAAAACAGCCTGTCAAGCACCTTAAAGGCAGTGGTGCTGTCGTGGTAAACAACTGCTTTTGAAAGGTCGAAAACACTCGATTCAAGATTCTTGGTGACAAGCATATCGACATTTTCTTTAGTAATTTCACCGCCCTCACCGACATAGGAGCACAGCTTTTCCAGTTCGTTTTTTAAAGCGTTTAAATCCGTACCGCTGTATTCAATGATAACATTTGCAGTCTGCGGACTAAGCACGATGTTTCGCTTGCTTGCCCACGAAATAAGCTTTTTCTGCAAGGCTTGTCCCGTAAGCTTGTTTAGCTCAAGAACAGAGCCTTTTTTCTTTGCAAGCTCTTTAAGCTTTTTATCCTTTGCATTGACCTTGCTTTCAAGCTTGGTGGGGTAGGTGATTATAACTATGCTGTCACCCGAAACAGAAGAAATCAAGTCTATAATTCGTTCTCCGTCTGCGGCTGAAAAATCTGCGAAATCCAAATCCTTAATCACAACAACATTATATTCGCTTACAAACGGTACAACCTGTAAAGACACCGCAAGCTCGTCAACGTCAAAATCATCAGTAAAGGTGTGAAAATTGAAATCGGACGGATTTTTGCCTGCAACCTTTTCCACAAGCTTGCTCGTATAATGTGATACAAGCATTTTTTCCGTTCCGCAGATATAGTAAAGTGTTGTAAAGTCACCGCCGCTGAGCAGTTTTTTGAAATCGGATTCCGTAATTATAGGCATTTTTTTCACGTTCCTTAAACTTTGATTAAAATTTCCGAAAAACAAAACACACCACGGCAAAATCAGATGACGCATTACTCGGATAAATACTTTTATTATTTCCCTTTGGAAAAATATGATATATTAATTACTTTTTAGGAAACAAAGGCAGTTTTTCCAAGAAAATAATATCGTCACGCTCTGCGGCATCACCCTCTGCAAGCACAGCCGCTTTGCCGACAATGTTGCCGCCTGCTTTTTCGATAAGATTGACAAGTGCTTCAAGAGATGCACCTGTGCTGATAACATCATCAACAATCAAAACTCTTTTTCCTTTAATTCTCTCGGCTTTGTCGCCCGGAAGATAGAGCTTTTGCACATTGGAGGTAGTAATGGACTTAACCTCCGCACAAATTGGATTTTGAACATAGACCTTAACTGATTTTCTGGCAATCACATAGTCACGACAACCTTGACGAGCCATTTCGTAGCAAAGCGGAATACCCTTAGCCTCGGCAGTTACGACAACGTCGTGCTCGGGGCATTTTTTCAAAAGTGCCGCCGCTGTATCCTCGGTAATTTCAACATCTCCAAACATAATAAAAGCGGCGATATCTAAGCTGTCGCTTACAGAACACAGAGGAAGCTCTCTTTCGTGCCCTGCAATAGTCATTTTATAAACACTCATTACGGTTACTCCTTAAACAATCTTTTCGCCCATCTCGGCACCTGCAAGCAAGTGGAAGTGGAGGTGCATTACAGTCTGACCTGCATCCTTGCCGCAGTTATTTATGATTCTGTAACCGTTTTCAAGACCAAGCTCCTTTGCAATCTTTTTGGCTGTCAAAAATACATGACCCACAAGGTTTGCATCTTCTTCGGCTAAGTCGTTTACGCAAGCGATGTGCTTTTTTGGAATAATCAGAATATGAGTGGGCATTTGCGGATTTAAATCTTTAATAGCAATTACGGACTCATCTTCATAAACAGTTGTGGAGGGGATATTACCCTTTATAATTTCACAAAAAATACAATCCATTTCGGACATCTCCCTATATAAATAATACAATTTAATTTTAGCACATTGTAAAAATAAAGTCAAAATATTATTGATATTTGACATAATTTTAAATTTTATTAAAAAATAAGGGCGGCAGACTTTTAAAGCCGCCGCCAGAATTCAACTAATTTTTATCGAAGCCTAAATTGAATCAATCTTCTAAAATTTCAAGCTCCTTATCGTCAATCACTCTTATTTCCTTTTTGTTTACAAGGTCGTAAATAGCAGGAACTACAAACAGTGTCATAAGTGTAGCATAGAGAAGACCTCCGATACAAACAAGTGCCATCGGCCGCATCATAGCGGAGCTTGCGTCTGTGCTGAATGCCATTACTGAAAGACCGAGAACGGTAGTCAGTGCTGTCATCAAAATCGGGCGAATACGGGTTACGCCTGCTTCAATGAGTGCTTCTCTTTTCGGCATGCCCTCGGCTCTCAGCTGATTAACATAGTCAACGAGTACGATACCGTTGTTTACTATAATACCCGAAAGCATGATGAATCCGATAATGGCGATTACACTTACATCAAGTCCCGAGATAATAAGTGCTAAGAAGCCGCCTGTGAATGCAAGAGGAATTGTAAACATAATGATGAACGGTGAAAGCAGGGACTGGAACTGTGCCACCATTATGAGGTATATGAATATCACTGCAAGCAAAAGCATTTTTGCAAGCTCGAAAACAGCCTCCATGGTTGTTTCATAAGAACCGGTGATTTCATAAGTTACATTGTCGGGAAGATTCATATTGTCAATTTCAGCCTTAACCGCTTGTGTAACGGTGGTTGTATTGTAGCCGTCCGCTACCTCGGCTGTGACGTTAAGATACCTTCTTTGATCAATTCGGTTGATAGTATTCAGACTGTCTGCCATTGATACAGAAGCAATATCCGAGAGATTTACGGAGATGCTGTTGCCCTGTGTATCGGTTGTTTCGATTACATGATCTCTGATATCCTGTTCTGTAAGACTTTTTGCAGTGCCGTCCACAACACGAACCGTAATGCTGTTGTCGGAGGTTTCAAGCACGGTTGCATCCTGTTCACTGCTCATAATTCCGGCAATGTCCATATAAACCTGAGCAACCGTAAGCCCCTTTTTCATTGCGGCTTCCTTGTCAACGCTGATTCTCAGCTCCTTGGTTGTTTCTTCAATGCCGTTGTACGCATTTTGAGCACCCTCTACTGTGTTGATGGTGTCGGCAATTTTAGTTGAATATTCTTGAAGAGTATCCATATCGTTGCAGAAAACATTTATAGAAACGCCCTCGCCGAACATCAATGAGGTCATACCGCCCATTCCCGAGGAATCAACCGACATTTCGCAGTCGAGGTCGGAGCACTTTTCAAGAATTTCGTTTGATATCTCACCGATTGGCTTTGATAATTCGTCCTCGTCCTTGAGGATTACATACATAGTTACAGCCGTATCATCTCCGCTTCCGCCCAAGGAAACGCTGGACAATACATTTGAACCTACAACTGCACCGACTGATTCAATATCTTCAACAGTGTCAAGTCGGTCAAGTATTTTATCTGTTGTTTGCGTTGCCGTTTCAAAATCGGCTTCCTCCGGCATAGTTACGCTTACTGAAAGCTGATTACTTTCCATATCGGGCATGAAGGAGAAGCCTCTTGCGAAGGAAAAGTAAGCAGAAGCGACAAGAAGTGCAACGGAGGCAATCAAAAGCACAGCCTTGTGGTCAATAGCGAGAGCAACCAGCCTTTTGTAACCCTTGATAATCTTGGATTCGCCGTTATTCTTTTTATTTTTCTTATTCTTCTTTTGCTTTTTGAGCAAGCTTTGTGACATTGCAGGCACAAGTGTGATAGCAACAATAAGACTTGCCAAAAGTGAATAAGCTATTGTAAGAGCCATATCCTGGAAGAGTGTTCTTGTAAGACCCTCAACAAATACTATTGGGAGGAATACGCAGATAGTGGTAAGTGTTGATGCAATGATAGCACCCGTTACCTGTACCGCACCCGAAACGGCGGCCTGTATAGGTGTTGCACCGTTGTTTCTCAGACGGTAAATGTTTTCGATTACTACAACCGAGTTATCAACCAGCATACCTACGCCTATTGCAAGACCCGAAAGTGAAAGCAGGTTAAGCGTTACACCGGAGAAGTACATAAGTACGATTGCGAAAATAACGCTTATCGGGATTGAGCAGGCTACGATAAATGTCGGGCGGATATCTCTAAGGAATAAAAGGAGAATGAATACAGCGAAAACCGCACCCCACAAAAGGTTGCTTATAACGGAGTCAACAACCAAATTAATATAGTCGCCTTGGTCCATAAGTGTTGTAAAGCTTAAATCGGGGTATTCTTCGCAAAGACTTGCAAGCTCTTTCTGAATGTTTTCCGATACTTCGGCAGTTGCGGCATCAGACTGCATTGTAAAAGATACCATAACGCCGTTTTCACGGTTGAGCTTTGCATAAATCTCGCCGCTGTTGTCAACAAGATTGATGTCGGCAACATCAGAGAGATAAATCGGCTCTACGCCGTCAATTCCCAAATCGAAAAGCAGGAGGGAGGAAATGTCCTCAGTATCTGCGAATTTGTCACCTACTCTTACAAGGATATTCTCGCCGTCCCCTGTAAGATAGCCCGCAGGCATTGAGAAGTTTTGTGCGGTGAGAATTTGGGAAACCATATCCATTGTAATTGTTTTTGTGATATCAGCTTGCTCCAAGGCATCTTTCTTTGTTTCGTCAAGCTGTTTCACCGCATCGTCAAGAGTTGTTTTTGATTGCTCCAGCTGGGTGATGGTTGAAGTTACAGTTGCTTCTGTAACTGAGAGTTCGGCAGCGGCGGTGGTCATTTGATATTCGGCTTGAGATTTCTGTGTACCAAGCTCTGTTTTTGCATCTTTAATAGTAAGAGAGCCGTCCTCAAGCTGTTCGATAGTGGAGTAAAGAGTTTCTATACCCTCATCTATCTGAGATATACCGTCCTCAATTTTCTTAACATCATCGTCTATTGATGAGAAGGACGTTCCAAGCTCGCTGAGTGCGGAATCGAGTGTATCAATAGATGAATTAGCAAGGTCAAGGGCACTTTTTGTACCGTTGAGAGTAATTTCAAGAGTAATCGAAGTAAGTCCTCTTGCAGTAAGCTGTGCTTCAATTTCTGCTAAAGCGGCTTTTGTTTGTAAATATTCATCACTGTTTTCAAACTCTTCGACAGCGGCGGCTTTTTCTTCCTCAGTCAGAGATGTGTCTGAGTTGATAGCGGAAAGAGTAGCTTGAAGCTCTGAATCTGTTTCCTTTAAAAGCTTGTATGAATTGCTGAGCTCAAGCAATTCGTCATATTCTGTTTGAAGATTATCTCTGCGGCTTACCACCTCGTGAACAGCCTTTTGAAGCTCTGTCATAAGGGTGAGGGTGGTTTGAAGCTCTTCCTTTTGTGCGGTTAAGTCGGAAATAGTATCAACAAGTGTCAGCTTTGTTTCGAGAAGCTCTTGTTCTTTGGAGGAAATTTCCGCTTCCGCAGAAGCAAGCTGACCTGCAATAAGGTCGTGCTGTTCGTTAAGCTC
>JBGVDU010000358.1:0-1344 GCA_045119555.1 Acutalibacteraceae bacterium
AAGAGCAGTAATAAATTCGCCTAAGCTGCTTTTTGCTGACGAGCCTACCGGAGCGTTAAACCGCAAAAACACAACTGAGGTGTTAAATCTTTTTACAGAGCTTAACTCTCAAGGGCAAAGTATTCTCATGGTCACTCATGACCTTACCTCCGCACTCAGAGCAAACAGGATTATTTATATCGGTGACGGTAAGGTAATAGGTGAGCTTACATTGGCTCCGTATAATAAGAGCGAAGAAAAAAGCCGTGAGCAGCAGGTGAACGCTTGGCTTGCTTCCATGGAATGGTGAGGTGAGCAATATGGAAATTTTCACTTTGCTAAGGGCGAATATTCGTCATAAAAAAGGTGCTTTTAAAAGCATTATTATTCTGATTTGTATAATTACACTCTGCTTTACAACTGTTCTAAGTACAAACGATAACATAGACCGCAGCATCAACGAGGCAATGGAATATGTTGATGCAAACGATTGTCTGATTTTTATTACCACCGAAAAAGAGCTTAACGACGACTATAAGAAAGAACTCGACAGCAACAAAAATATTGAAAGTTACGAATACATACCCACAATGTACTCAAATGAATATTGCACCTTATGCAACGGTACAGAGCTGGATGACGTTACAATGATTCGTGTGTGGAACGATAAGTTTCGTATTTTCAACGAGGACGGCACCTCATACAAGAACGTAAAGGAATCCCCTAAGAAGGGTGAAATTTATCTGCCTATTGCTTTGAAATCGCAATTCGATTGCAATATCGGTGATATTGTAGAAATCAAAACAGCAGATGACAGCATAAAGCTTACTGTCGCAAACTTTATTGAAGAGCCCTCCCTCGGTGCATTTGTAATTGGATTTAAATATATTTTCGTATGTGAAGAGGATTATGAATTACTTGCACAGCAGAAGCCGTCAACCGAGCTAAGCGAGGGCTATACTCTTGAGATAAAACAAAGTGAAAGCAGTACATTGAGTATTACCGAGCTCAAAAATCAGATTGACGATAACTGCGGAATTTTTACAAATTCATTCGCTGCTTTGCCAAAAGAAAGCTCCATAGAATACACAACTTTGCTTTCAGACAGTTTATCGGGTGTACTTTTTGTATTTATGATTCTTTTGTTTATAATTACTCTCATAATAATCAGCCACAGTATTTCAACTACAATAGAAATGGAATACTTGAATTTAGGTATTCTCAAATCACAGGGATTCACTGCGGGACAAATACGTTTGGTTTATATATTACAATATGTGATTGCTCAGGTTATCGGTGCGATTCTCGGAATTTTGCTTTCAATTCCTGCAACACCTCTATTAACAATGATTTTTCAGTCCATAA
>JBGVDU010000359.1:0-3384 GCA_045119555.1 Acutalibacteraceae bacterium
TGTATAATAGTTGCCCCGCTTGGTGAAAGTAAATGCTCGTGTCCGTCAAGAAGTATATGCCGTCATATTATCACTTCGATTTTATGGCTAAAAAATAATATCTCAAATGAAGCTTCAAACAGCGATGAAAAAACAGAACATGATGATGAGATATTCGCACAAGAGGAGAAAAAGGAGCTTGACGAAGCTTTTGTAAATGAACTTTCCGCATATCCTTTGAGAGTAATACAAAAGGCAATGAAAAAGAAGTATTATTCATTATTTACAGCAAATGCAAAGGAGGGGATTTTCCCCGAAATTGAAGAAACCTCAATTCTTACGGTGAAAATCCCCGATGAAAATATTACGGTAAGGTTGATAAGCCCACTAGAATATTCAACCTGTACATGTCACAGCAAGGAGTTGTGCAAGCATAAAGCTGAAGCGATTCTTGCTTGGCAGATTAAGCCTAATGTTGTAAAATTATCCGACATTGAACAAATTGAAGAGGATACTGCTCATCTTGATGTTGATGAAATACACGGTGCGGCTTCATATACGTTGAATTTTCTTTTCAATATTTTATCCGAAGGATTAGTGCGTTCCTCGGAGAATATCGCCGAAGAAGCCGAGTCGACCGCAATTATTTGCCATAATGCCCGACTTGCCGACTGTGAAAGACTGATGCGAGAAATAGGAAACAGGCTAAGAGGTTATTTATCTCGTTCACCCGAATTTAATACGGATATCTTGTTTTCCTTAATCATGGATAATATAATTCTTCTCCGAAAAATACTTAGCACAGATGATGAAAAAGAATTATACAATTATCTCGGAGAATTTAGAAATACTTACATTTCTTCGGATACCTTGGAAATAATTCCGCTTTCACAAAGACATTTATCTTCTGCGGCGGGATATGAGGGTGAAATATATTATTTTATAAATAAAGATATTGATTCTAAAAATAAATTTTTCACTTTTTCCAATATAAGACCTAACTTCTACGAAAACAACCGAAAGTCTCGTATATCCAAAGCACCATGGGGCATTTACGGAGATATAAATGAAATAACGAAATCTGAATTACGGCTTAAAAATCCAAAAATCTCCAACGGCAAAATATCATCGTCAAATGATACTAAAGCGGAGATAATCGGAAATGTCAATTTGAATCAATACTCCGTATGTAAAAATATATACACCGATTTTCATAAAATGATATCCGATATTTTCTTGAAAAAGCCAAAATTCGATTCCGAAACAGACAAACTCGTCCTTGTTGCTCCGATAAAATGTATAAGCTCAACATCCGATGAAATAACACAGTCACACAGCATTGTTATAGAGGATAAATACAACAATTATCTCACAATAAAAGCAAGGTACAAAAGCGAAAGCAAGGACTTCTTTGGCAGAATAAGCCGCATCGGTGACACCATGCTGAACAATCCGAATAAACAATACGTTATCTTTGCGAGTGCTTACATTGAAAACGGTAAATGTAATTTGTATCCGATTGCAATTTTTGATAATATAGATGTGCCCGATTCCCATGAAATTCCAAGCAATGATATTGGTGAGCACTCAGAAAATAACGCACACGATTATTCTTATTTTTTTGAATTATTTAGAGATATACTACGCCTCTTGTGCGATATGGTGCAATGCGGAATCAATTCGTTTGATTTATGCGAGCAAGTGAAGAGTTATTCGCACGAGGCTCAAAAAATGGGCTTACTTATTCTTTCGGATAAGCTTAATTTATTTTATGATTTGCTGACAGCCAAAAAGCATACATACAATAACGATAATTCAAAAAATATAGCCATTCTTTCGGAAATTTATATGTATCTCTCCGTCGGCATAAAGCAGACGGAATTTAATCAAGCAATAGAAAATTTAAAAAAGGAAGTGTATTAGAATTAATTTATTATCAACGAATAACAATTTTGATGCCAAAATGCAGGAAGAAATATTAGCTTTATTAATGCCGCTTGGCTTTACCGATGAAGAATTAAAAAGTGCAATAAAATTCTTGGATTTTTCAGCGAAGCTTGATTTAGGTCTTTTGAATAACATTCAATTCAAAATGATTGGAAATAACATTGAAATTTACAAAACGATGAATTTATTCAAAAAGATGGAAAAGCACGACGAATATAAGTACAGCGACAGATATATATTGCTGCTTGATGCGGCGGTGGGAAATTATATCGGAAAGCTTATATCGTTTATAAACGGCATAGAGCTCAGTTTAAAGGACGACAATGATTTTTCTCAGCGTCTGAAGCATGCGTACAGACAACGATATGACGAAAAAACGGTAGAGATGAAAATAATCGCAATGCTTGCGGAATCATGGAATATTGCTGTATCAAAATCGGAAATACTTCGAGATTACGCAAAAAACAATCCCAAGCTTCTTTATGAATCAGGTAAGTATTGCTGTATGGGTCAATATGCGAGAGCAAAATTGCAGCTTTACGCTTTGGCATTGGCATATACCGAACCGATTACAGAAATATCTTCTTCAATAAACAATGAATCCGATAAAAAGCTAAGCGTCGAGGATATCAAAGAGATGACCGACTTTATTTTAAGAACAGTATCGTGTGCCGCATGTCACGAAAAAAATGTATTTTTCCTAATAATGAATGTCCTGTTCTTGTCAGTTAACCACGATTCTCGAATCGAACTAATGATTAAAGAGAAATTAAACGGTTATTATTCGGATTTTTTAATAGCTTTGTTTAAGTATGTTCCGCTTACATATTTAGAAAAAAATGCTGAAAAGCTCTTTGAAATTTTAGATATAGGCAGTACGGAAGAAATTACCCTGGAGTGTATAAAAGCAGTAGTACCTTACGCATGGGGCAGAAAATGGGGTGAGGGAACGGATAATTTCAGAGCACAAATATTTATGAAGCTTGCGGCGGAAAAATTCCCGAAAGAATATGTTGATGTAATGACCTCTGCGGAGGAAATTCCGAAAAAGAATCAATATCCCGTTTCAGACAGGTGTTATTGCTGTTTTTACGGAGAAATGTATAAAACTCTAAATAAAATAAATCCAAATGCTGTTTTGGAATATAAGCTTGATTTCGATTCGGATATCTTGAAATTGTCCATTATAACAGAACAAGCTTTAACGGGAATTGCTAAGGACGAAATAGGAAAATATCTCAGCGGTGAGAGCAGTCTGTCAATTCTCGAGCCGTATTTTGAACGGCTGAGCGATGAATATTTAAGCGGTGTATATTCAAATAACGATAAAATTATTAAGCTTTGTATGGAGCATTATCCTGATTTCAAAAAGCGTTATTTTGCATTAAAGTCAATCCAATGGAAATTCGTTATTAACGATATTGTAAGACAGTGTTATCATCCGGCGGACATTAAATA
>JBGVDU010000360.1:0-5370 GCA_045119555.1 Acutalibacteraceae bacterium
TCCCGGGTCCAAATAACCTAATACATCAGTGTCGATATCTATTAGATTATCAATCTTGATAATATCCTTTTTACCGTTTTTAGAACTTGGTGCATTCTTTATAATTGCAACAGAGCAGGTTAGTTTATCAAGATTTAAAAAATGATACAAATCCATACTTTTTCCGGCGGAGATATGGTCGATAACGATGCCGTTCATTATAGAATCAATAACCATTTATTCCACCCCCAATAGTTTAAGAATGAGAGCCATTCTCATATATTTACCGTTTAGTACCTGTTTAAAGTAGCAAGCTCGTTCATCCTTATCAACAGCACAAGAAATCTCATTAACACGGGGGAGTGGGTGCATAATGCACAAGTCCTTTTTAGCTGTTTCAAGCTTATCGGGTGTTAGAATATAGCTGTCTTTAAGACGAATATAATCCTGTTCGTTGAAGAAACGCTCACGCTGAACTCTTGTCATATAAAGAATATCAAGCTTAGGCATTGAACCAATCAAATCTGTTGTTACTTCATAAGGTATGTTATTTTTTATCAAAACATTATTTGTAACATAATCCGGAAGCTTGAGCTCTTCCGGAGAAATCAAAACAAACTTGATGTTTGAATATCTCGAAAGTGCATTAATCAGAGAATGAACTGTTCTTCCAAACTTTAAGTCACCGCAAAGACCTACTGTAAGGTTATCAAAACCGCCCTTCTCACGATAAATTGTGAGCAAATCGGCAAGTGTCTGTGTGGGGTGATTGTGACCGCCGTCACCTGCATTGATAATCGGTATGTCAGTCGCCATTGATGCAACCATCGGAGCACCCTCCTTAGGGTGACGCATTGCAATGATATCGGCATAACAAGAAACCGTTCTTACTGTATCCGAAACGCTTTCGCCTTTAGCGGCAGATGAATTATTTGAATCAGAAAAACCGATAACATTGCCGCCAAGCTCATACATAGCAGCTTCAAAGCTTAAACGTGTTCTTGTAGACGGCTCAAAAAACAAAGTAGCTAACTTTTTTCTTTTACATTTTTCAGCGTATTTGTCGGGATTATCAATGATATCACAAGCGACGGAAATTAATTCTTCAATTTCTTCGGTGGATAAATCAAGGATATCTATAACGCTTCTCATTATGCTTCACCTATCCAGCTTTCATCAGACGGATTGTTACGGAATTTGATAAGCTTTTCCTTGTCCTCAGCTCTGATATAACCCTGTTCAGCAGCAACCTCAGCAATAACATCAAGGTTTGTAAGGCTGATATTCTTAACATTAGCATCAGCAAGACGATCCAAGCCCTTCTTCATGCCGTAAGTAAAAATACTTGCAATACCGAGAACCTCAGCACCTGCATCACGAAGTGCATTTACAACTTCAATTACACTTCCGCCTGTTGAAATAAGATCCTCAATAACTACAACCTTCTGACCCTTTTCAAGCTTACCCTCAATCTGGTTTCCTCTGCCGTGGTCCTTAGCACCTGAACGTACATAACCCATAGGCAGGTTGAGAATTGTTGCTGTAATTGCAGCGTGTGCAATACCTGCTGTGCTTGTACCCATAAGAACTTCACAGTCAGGATAGTTTTCCTTAACTACCTTTGCAAGTGCATTTTCAACATCATCTCTAACCTTTGGAGCTGTAAGAGTAAGTCTGTTGTCGCAGTAAATAGGGCTTTTAATTCCGCTTGCCCATGTGAAAGGCTCTTGCGGTCTTAAAAATACAGCGTTAATAGATAACAAATCTTTAGCAATCAACTTTTCCATTTGCCAAAACTCCTTTTCCAATAAAAAATTCTCTAAATCTTCAACTGTATTGATTATATAATCGGCTCCGGCAGAATTTAATTCATCATAATCGCCGTAGCCATATAAAATTCCAATCGAAGAAATTCCGTTTTCTTTTGCACCGATTATATCGTGCTTTCGGTCACCAACCATGACAACTGAGGTTTTATCCGAAATATTTGCCTGCGTTAAAGCATATTCTATTACAGCAGATTTGGTATTTCGTTCGGTATCAAGTGTACTTCCAGCAATAACATCAAAGTACTTGCTGAGATTGAAATAATCCAATATTCTTTTGGCAAATATCTCAGGCTTTGAAGTCGCAAGAGCCACAAAATATCCATTGTTCTTTAACCGAGAAAGTAAATTCTCGATACCTTCATAAACAGAGTTCTCATAGATTCCTTTAGTGGAAAAATACTCCCTGTAATATTCAACACCAAGCAATGCTTTTTCTCTATCAAATCCATAAAACTCCGAAAATGAGTCGATAAGGGGAGGGTCGATAAATTTATACAAGCTTCTTTTGTCCTCAATATGAATGTTGAACTTTTCCAAAGCGTATGCAACGGAATTGGTAATGCCCACACCAGGATCCGTCAGTGTACCGTCTAAATCAAAGAAAATGTGTTTATACATATTAAAATAAATTAGCCTACAAATTCAGCTACGCAACGCTTATATGCAGCAACAGGATCCTCAGCCTGAGTAATCGGTCTGCCTACTACAATATAATCAGAGCCGATTTCCTTTGCCTTAGCAGGTGTTGTAACACGAACTTGATCACCGATATCGCCGTCTGCAAAACGAACGCCCGGAGTAACTGTAACGAACTCATTACCGCATACGTTATGAACCTTTTCAGCTTCGAGAGGGGAGCATACTACACCGTCAAGACCTGCCTTTTTAGCGTTGAGAGCATAGTGCATAACAACCTTGTCAATCGGCTCGTTGATAAGCAAATCTTCCTTCATTCTCTCTTCGCTTGTAGATGTAAGCTGAGTAACAGCAATCAAAATCGGGCGAGTGCCGTCTTCTCTTGTAAGACCCTTGATAGCGGCTTCCATCATAGAAATAGTACCTGCTGCGTGGAGGTTGCACATATCAACGTCGAGCTCGGAAAGAACCTTCATAGCTTTCATTACTGTGTTTGGAATATCGTGAAGCTTTAAATCGAGGAAAATCTTATGACCCATTTTTTTGATTTCTTTTACGGTTTCGGGACCTGCTGCATAAAACAATTCCATACCGATTTTAACAAACGGCTTTTCATCTGTAAACTTAGAAAGAAAATCAATAACCTCTTGTTTACTGCTGAAATCGCAAGCAATAATTACGTCCTTACCCATTAGTGACCGCCTCCTATAATTTCTTCTAAACTGTTAATTTTATATTTTTCCATAACAGAGGGCAATTCCTCTATTATGTCTTTACAAGCATAAGGATTAACCAAATTTGCCGCACCAACCTGTACAGCTGTTGCACCTGCAAGCATCATTTCAATCACATCTCTTGCTGAGCTTACGCCGCCCATTCCGATAATCGGAATTTTTACAGCCTCGTAAACTTGGTAAACCATTCTTACTGCAACGGGGAAGATAGCAGGCCCGGAGAAGCCTCCCATTTTATTTGCAATAACAGGCTTTTTTGTTTTAAGGTCAATTCTCATTCCCATTAAAGTATTAATCAAACTGATTCCGTCAGCACCTGCCGCTTCGCAAGCCTTTGCAATTTCGGTAATATCTGTAACATTCGGACTTAATTTGATGTAAACAGGCTTTGTTGTAACTGCCTTAACTGCCTTTGTAACCTCGTAAGCAGAATCGGGGTTTGTACCGAAGCTCATACCACCGTTGTGAACATTCGGACAACTTATGTTGACTTCAATAAGTCCGACTTTTTCCTGACTGTCAATTTTACTGCAAGTATAGGCATATTCGTCAATCGAGAATCCGCTGACATTTGCAATAACAGGCTTCGCGTAGTATTTGGAAAGCTTGGGTAATTCCTCGCTTATAACTTTATCTACGCCCGGATTTTGAAGTCCTACGGAATTAATAAGACCGTTTGTACACTCGGCAATTCTTGGAGTAGGATTGCCGAATCTCGGCTCTTTTGTTGTTCCCTTGCAGGATATTGAACCTAAAATATTGATATCATAAAGGTCTGCAAATTCATATCCGAAACCAAAAGTACCGCTGGCAGGGATTATTGGGTTATCGAGTACAAGTCCGCTAAGGTTAACTTTTGTGTTTACCATATAATCTCCTCCTTTACGAGTACAGGGCCGTCTTTACAAATTCTCTTGTTGCCGTATTTTGTTTTACATGTACAACCCATGCAAGCACCAAAGCCGCATCCCATTCTTTCTTCAAAGCTAAACTGACCGCTTGTAGTCGTAGCATTATAAACGGCTTTGAACATTGGCAACGGACCGCAGGTGTAGAAATAAGAATACTCACCTACAAGTGAAAAAGCATCTGTCACAAATCCCTTTGTTCCCAAAGTGCCGTCGGCGGTTGTAACAAAAACCTTTACACCGAGTTTTTCAAACTCATCGGCATAAAAAACTTCGTCCTTAGTATTGAATCCTAAGATAACCGAGGGAAAAGCTCCCTTGGCTATAAGCTCTTTACAAAGTTTGTACATTGGCGGAACACCTACGCCACCACCGATAAGCAGGGGAGTAGAGCCGCTTTGCTCGGTATTAAAGCCGTTGCCCAAGCCTACAAGTACATCGAGCTTTTCTCCGACCTCAATTTTGCTCATAAGCTCAGTACCTTGCCCAACAACCTTATAAATTAATGTTATAGAGCTTTCGTCAAAGTCACATATTGAAATAGGTCGGCGAAGATAATAACCGTCAAGCTTAATATTAACAAACTGACCCGGAGCAGTGATACTCGAGGTATCACCGCTCAAAATCATTTTAAAAACATCTTTGGCAATTTTTTCGTTAGATAATACAGAATAAATACCCTGGTTCATAATAACCTCCGTGAATTGCCTTAATTGTTGTCGATAGTTGAGATGCAAAGAGTTTTTTCCTCAAGAACATCAAGCAATGCTCTTACTGTATCGAGTGCTGTGAAGATAGCAACATTATTTTCTACCGCCCAACGTCTGATAAGGTAACCGTCCTTGTTGTTTTCGCTGTAAATATCCTTTGTATTGATTACATAGCTGATATAACCGGAACGGAAGGAGTCGAAAATCTCGTCGCTGCTTTCGGAAAGCTTCTGCTTAACTCTTGTCTTAATTCCGTTCTTTTTGAGGAAGTTTGCAGTACCTTCGGTAGCTTCAATATTAAATCCGAGGTTGTAAAATCTCTTAATAAGCGGTAAAGCCTCTTCCTTGTCAACATCAGCAATAGTAGCAAATACCGTACCGTAATTTACCATCTTAGTGCCCGAAGACTGCAATGCCTTATACAATGCTCTTGTAAGAGTTTTGTCATAACCGATTGCTTCACCTGTTGACTTCATCTCAGGTGAGAGATAAGCATCAAGACCGCTAAGCTTAGAGAATGAGAATGCAGGAGCTTTAACGTACCAACGCTCCTTTTCGGGCGGATATACACAAT
>JBGVDU010000361.1:0-1618 GCA_045119555.1 Acutalibacteraceae bacterium
TATCATTAGTGCATAGAAATTCATCGTGATGATTTCTATATTATTCCTTTAGATGAAAGGGTGGATAGTATGAAAATCAACTACACCGCAAGAAAAGTAAATTTGAAAGACAATTTTAAGGAACGTGTTGAAAAAAAGCTCGGTAAGTATGAGCGTGTATTCTCAGAGAACGCTGAAGCTATGGTTACTGTAACTGTATATAAAAACAGACAGACTGTTGAGATTACAATCAAAGATAACGGTATGATTTATCGTGTTGAGAATACAAGACCTGAAATGAATGAAGCTTTGGATATTGATATAGATAAGCTCGGTCGTCAGATTCGCAAGAATAAGACTAAGCTCGAAAAGCGTATCCGTCCTTCAGCTCTCGACGATTATGCCGATGAGGCTCTTAGTGACAGCGAGCCTGAAATTCAGGAAGAAGTTACTTATGAGGTTTTAAGAAAGAAGAGCGTTTCTTTGAAGCCCATGTCTGTTGATGAAGCTATTCTCCGCATGAACATGGTAGACCATAAGTTTTTTATGTTCCTCAATGCTGACACGGACAAGGTTTCCGTAGTTTATATCAGAGATAACGGCGACTATGGTATGCTGGAGTCTGAAGTAGAGGATTAATCGAATTTTTTCTTAATGTTTTGTGATTTTGTGTTTTGGTGATAATTGGGGCAAATCGATAAGTATCGGTTTGCCCTTTTTCGCCCTATTTTCATGCTTATTTCCTTGAAAAATTTGCAATTATATTGTATAATTATTCCTATATTATTTAAAGGGTTGTTAGAATGGAGATTTATAATTATGTTGCTCCCTGTTTGATGGGAGTGGAAGGCATACTGGCAAATGAGCTTCGGTTTATGGGGGCTCAAAATGTCAAAGCCGATAACGGACGTGTGTTTTTTGAGGGTGATTTACATACTCTTGCAAAGGTAAATATACGTTCACGATATGCCGAGAGGGTACTTATTTTATTGGGCAGATTTGATGTTCACAGCTTCGAGGATTTATTTCAAGGTGTTAAAAAAATTCCTTGGGAACGCTTTATCGACGTAAACGGTCAATTCCCTGTCAAAGGGAACTGCCTTTCCTCTGCCCTTCACAGTGTTCCCGACTGTCAGTCTATCGTTAAAAAAGCCATTGTCGAACGATTAAAGACAAAATTCAATAAGGAATGGTTTGAAGAAACGGGTTCACTTTACCGTGTTCAGTTTTTGATTTTAAAAAATGATGCGTGCATAATGATTGATACAAGCGGAGAGCCGCTTCACAAGCGTGGTTACAGAGCTAATTCAAATGATGCACCAATCAAAGAAACGCTTGCCGCCGCACTGGTAGATTTATCGGGAGTAAGAAGCAACCACACTGTTATTGATCCCTGCTGTGGCTCGGGCACTATTCTGATTGAAGCGGCACAAAAGGCTTTGAACATGCCGCCTAATGCCAATAGAAAGTTTATTTCGGAATCCTGGAGCTTTATACCGAATGAAATATGGAGTGAAGAACGAGATAAAGCAAACAGCGAGATAAAAAAAGATATTTCGTTCCATGGTTACGGCTACGATATTGACGAAGCTGCTTTGACTATTTCGTCAGACAATGCAAAAAAAGCCGGAGTTTCCGA
>JBGVDU010000362.1:0-1883 GCA_045119555.1 Acutalibacteraceae bacterium
TCTGACGGTTTCTTCCTCAGATACTTTTTTGTTTTTTGGTATGTTGTTTACGGGTGGTTTGTTGTTCGCCGATTTGTGATTTTCAGCTTTGCTGAAAATCTGTTCTCTATTTACTCTACCTTTGCCCCTCTTGCCGGGGCGGGGCACCTACTTTTGCTGTTCGGCAAAAGTAGGCAAAAGCGAAGTCAGGGGAAATTGCCTGAAAACGGCAATTTCCCCCGACACCCCCTATGTCAATTCGGCGAACTTTTTTCTGTCTACTTTAGTCCTTTGCCGCTCGCTCTGGGTGAAGCCCTTCGGGCTTCAAGTCGCTCGCTTTCATCTCGGCGACCTTGCGACCGCCTTTCTTTTTTGATTTTTTTCTTGCTATAAATTTATTTGCTATAAAGAATTTTGTTTTATTATTTTGGATATTTCATATTTCCAATTTCCATTTCAAATCTCTTTCTTTTTCCCATAAACTTACGCTAAATTGCCTACTTTATTATAAAATTGCGGTAAAATTGTAAAATTATTGGATTTTTTTGATATATTTTATTTTTTAACAAAGTATTTACTTGTAAAAAAATGCAAAATAGCGTAAAATATAAACGTGCCTATACTTATTAATATGTATAAGCAAATCGGTTTCGTATTATACTGACTGTTCGGTGATATTACTTTTATTATCAAGCGGTTTTAATACACATCTTATATCCAATGATTGCGAGGAATGACAATTATGAGAAAGACTAAAATTATTTGCACACTCGGTCCTGCAACAGATGATGAAAAGGTACTTCGTCAGCTTTTGCTCAACGGTATGGACGTTGCAAGAATTAATATGAGCCACGGCTCACATGAGGAACAGAAAAGGAGAATTGACAGCGTAAAAAAGCTTCGTGAAGAGCTTGATTTACCTATTGCTATTTTGCTCGACACCAAGGGTCCCGAAATCCGCACAGGAAGTTTCAGCGGCGGTCCCGTTACTCTTGAGGCAGGTCAGCAATTCACACTTACAACTGAGGATATTGACGGCGACAACACACGATGCAGTGTTACATTTAAGTCACTCCCACAGGAAATTTTCCCGGGCAAGAAAATTCTCATCGACGACGGTCTTATTGAAATGAGAGTTAAAGAATGCACCGACACAGACGTTATTTGCACTGTTGTAAACGGCGGTAATGTTTCATCTCACAAGGGTATCAACATTCCCGATGTAAAGCTTTCTCTTCCGTTTATCAGCGAACAGGACAAAAAGGACATTGCCTTCGGCGTTGAACAGGACGTTGATTTCATCGCCGCAAGCTTTACACGTTCGGCAGACGACATCATGCTTCTCCGCAAGGAGCTTAGCAAGAACAACTGCGACAACATCAGAATTTGTGCCAAGATTGAAAACCACGAGGGTATTGACAACATCGACGATATCATCAAGGTTTCCGACAGTATCATGGTTGCAAGAGGTGATCTCGGCGTAGAAATTCCGCTTGAGGAGATTCCGATTCTCCAAAAGAAGATTATTCAAAAGGTTTACGAGGCAGGCAAGCAGGCTATCACTGCTACACAGATGCTCGATTCCATGATTAAAAATCCCCGTCCTACCCGTGCGGAGAGCACAGACGTTGCAAACGCAATTTACGACGGCACAAGTGCGATCATGCTTTCAGGCGAAACCGCCGCAGGCAAATACCCCGTACAGGCTGTTAAGACAATGGCAAAAATTGCCGAGTGCACAGAAAAAGACATCAACTATGTTGAGAAATTCAGACAAAGAAACATTCCCGAGCGTCCCGACGTAACCTCCGCTATCTCCCACGCTACCTGCACAACGGCACACGACCTCGGTGCGGCTGCTATTTTGACTGTATCAAAAACAGGTCAGACAGCAAGAATGATTT
>JBGVDU010000363.1:0-8103 GCA_045119555.1 Acutalibacteraceae bacterium
CCGTTGAGCTTAGTGATGATATCGCCCTGCTCAAGACCTGCAAGAGCAGCCGGAGAACCGCTTGTTATTTGAGAAACATAAACACCTGCCGGCCAACCGAAACGCTCCTGGTATGATGTAGGAACATCCTGACCGTAAATACCCAAGAACGGCTTTTCTTCCTCGGGAACGTAGGTTGCATTCATCAATTCATTAATTACAGGTGCGGCATCGGATATCGGAATAGCATAACCCGTACCCTCAACGCTTGTATCGGAATATTTTGCGGAATTGATGCCGATAACCTCACCCTTGATGTTCAGCAAAGCACCGCCGCTATTACCCGGGTTAATTGCCGCATCTGTCTGAATAAGTGTCATTGTCTTATCTGTAAGCTGAACCTCTCTGTCAACCGCACTTATATAACCAACCGTTACCGACTGACCGTAGCCGAGGGAATTACCGATTGCAATAGCAGGCTCGCCAAGACTGAGTGTTGTGGAATCGCCCATAACGGCAACCTTAATCTGACTGAGAGTATCGGAGCTGATATCTGAAATCTTTACGGAAATTACCGCCAAGTCGTTATCCTCCGATGTACCCTTTACAGTCGCACTGTACGACTCACCGTCGATAAACTCAACTGCAATTTCGTTTGAATCCTCAATAACATGGTAATTGGTAACAATCAACAGTTCCTCGTCGTTCTGCCCTATAATAATGCCCGAACCGCTGGAACTTGTTTCATAAGTTTGATTATACTCTTCCCCGTACATATATCCGTAAAAATAGCTGTACGGATCACTCATTGTCGTTTCGGTAACAGTGCTGATAGCAACCATTGAGGGCATAGCCTCTTCTACAACCTTGGTAATGGTACTTGAAACCTCTTCATTATCACTTGATGTGGCAACCGTATTGGCGTTTGCGACTGTTGCCGAAGTCGAGCCACTGTCAGAGCTTTCATTTGAATCATAATACGTTACACCTGCATAGAACGATCCGCCCGATGCAAGCAATACGGCACAAACAGCCGCAACCACGCCGATACCTTTTCTGCTTTTCTTTTCTTTCTTCTTTTTAGGCTCTGCGAAATTACTCGCTCTGTACTCTGACGGTGAATAAGGATTATACACTGTGTTGCTTGAAGCATTGTAGTCATACGCTGTTGAATATGTCGGAACAGCTTGAGTATTGTTTTGCTCCTGCATTCTGTTATAGCTGTAAGCATCTCCGCCAAGCTGTGCCGAATATGTTTGCTCTGTTCTTTGACTGTCGTTTTCAGAGAAATTTTTCATTTCATAGCCTTGATTACTCTGTCGTTCATTATTGTTAAAATCGAAGTTGTTATCCATATACTTTTCCTCCTTAAAACCCTATCGGTTTTTTCTATGTCTATATTCTACCCCTCCAACATAAACTGAACCTTAAAATTCACTTTAAATTATCTTAAAAGTTATTAACATTTTGTAAAAGAAAATGTACGGAGAATTTAACACTAAATTCCAATAAAAACTTTAGTTAGAATTTAGTATAATAAATAAATCTCCGTACATTAAAAATATGCTTAATAAAATCAAATAATTACCGTATAATCAGCCGATTATCTTCTGAACAGTGTTTCCTTTAAAGCACAAAGCTTATCCGCAACACATACTAGCCACGCTTCACGGCTTTTGGGCGGTATAGGTACAAGCGGAAACATGTGATGTACAATAATATCGCTTTCAACCTCGGAAAGGTTAAAATCTTCATTGGCATTTCGCAGAGCAGTTTTCGGGTGAGTAAAGCCGTGCCATTTGTGAGTGCCGTTATCCTCTTCGTGCCAGTCGTAAAGGAAATAATCGTGAAGCAACGCACCTCTGATTAACGAATGACGGTCAACCTTAATTCCCAAAAAATCAGCAATTCTCAAGCTCATAACGGCAACCGACAAGCAATGACTGTAAACGCTGATTTTCCCGTGCTGAATAAAATTCTTCGTAAGCTCAAACCGTGATGATTGTATAAGAATAACCACCGTACTGTTTACCATTTCAATGCTTAAGATTCTTGAACTGTTCATACGAAATACATCTCCTTTATGAATAAAGGGGCAAATATTTTTCAATTTCAGTATAACTCTTTTTCAACGCAAAAGCAACGGGTAATATTACCAATTTATCCATCACACAATTTATAATAAATGCTGTTATGAAAACACTACGGAGAGCCTTTTACAACGGCTCTCCGTCCTTATTCGTTCTGTAAAGCTCAAACCAGAAGGTTGTGCCTTTGCCTAATGTACTGAATACACCGTACTGTGCTTTATGCAGTTTAAGAACAGATTTAACAATCGAAAGACCCAAGCCTGTACCAATCTTCGCACTTTTGTGAGATTTGTCGACCTTATAATATCTGTCCCAAATATCTTTAAGCTTATCCTGTGGAATACCAGGACCGTGGTCTACCACTTCTATTCTTACTCGGTTATCATAGCAATTCTGACGAACAATAATGTTTTTATTGTCGCCGCAGTAATTTACGGCATTGTTTACAAGGTTATAAATAACCTGAGAAATTTTAAGCTCATCGGCATATACATAAACGTCGCAGTCATGCTCAAAGTCAAAGGCATAATTATCCTGCTCTTTCAGCTTGTTGTATCTGCCGAACATTTCTTTAATGCTGTCTGTAATGCAGAACACGCTTGCTTCAAGCTTCATTGTACCTGCTTCAATCTTAGAAATATCAATCAAGTCACTTACAAGGGTGCTCAAGCGTGTAGCCTCGTCAATAATAATCTGAATATTCTCGGCGGTATTTTCACCCGGAATATCTCTCATAACCTCACCGTAGCCCGTAATAAGAGTAAGCGGCGTTCTGAGATCGTGAGAAACATTGGCGATAAGCTCTTTTCTGAGCTGGTCAACCTGAGAAAGCTCGGAGGCGGCGTAATTAAGCGTTTCGCTCAGCTGTTCAACCTCTTTATAGCCGCTGCCGTTGAATACTACGTCATAGTTACCCTCGGCAAGCTCTTTTGCCGACTTATTGATATTTTCAATCGGATTTGCGATAGTTCTTGCCGAAAAAACAGCAATTATAATTGAAATAATCAAAAGTGCAATCGTAATAATTCTAAGCTGGTATTGCAAAGTCTGCACCGTACTGTTGATAGGCGTAACGATAGAATCAAGCAAAAGCATATATTCCTTACCGTCGCTGTCGGTAAAAACAGAAACGTACACTAAGCTTTGTGTGTCGCTCTTTTCAAAAACAGGCTCAGTGCCGACAAATTTTCTATCGGTTATCTTTTTGCCTGCAGAATCGTTTTTGTCTTCAGAGTCGCTATCTGCACTCTCGAAGTAAATTCTGTCATATTCGGAGCTTTCAATAACGCTTATTACTGTGCCGTCATTTGCCTTTGCGTTATCATAATAATTATTAAGCACAGTGTTAGGCAGAGAGTGAATCGAGCACATTGAGTTGATTGATATAGAATCAACAGTCGTGTAGCTTCCGTTACCCTCGGGTGTGCACAAATGTATGCACATATCGTTCTGTTCACCGATAGTTTCCAAAAGATATGACAGATTGTCACTTTCGATGTTATCCTCTATACTCTGTGCACATGTAGTAATATTCTTTGTTTTTATTGCCTTATAAAAGCTTTCCAGAAAAACCGTCTGAAACAGCCACAGCAAAATAAGCATTAACACAGAAAAGACAAGAAAGCAAAAGCTTATCCACACCGTAAGAGAATATCTCGGCTTTTTGCCCTCAACAGCACCGCTTTTTTTGAAAATATTAAATTTTGAATTACTCATAGTCAATCAACCGTACGGCTTATGCTTCAAAGCGATAGCCGACACCTCTGAGAGTAACTATACATTTGCTGTATTCACGAAGACTTTTTCTGAGAAGCTTAATGTGCGTATCGAGAGTTCTGTCATCTCCGAAGAAATCATAGCCCCAAACGTGGTTGATAAGCTTTTCTCTTGAGAGAGCGATGCCCTTATTCTTAACCATGTAGAAGAACAATTCATACTCCTTCGGTGTCATATCAATACGCTCACCGTTGATTGTTACAATTCTCGCACTGAAATCGACAACAAGATTTTCGTAAGTGTAAACATCTCTCTTCTGACCTTCATCGAGTGCGGTTCTCTTAAGCACGGCATTGACACGCATCATAAGCTCCTTCGGTGAGAATGGCTTAACAACGTAGTCATCTATGCCAAGCTCAAAGCCGTGAATCTTGTCGTATTCCTCGCCTCTTGCCGAAAGCATGATAATCGGCGTGGTGCTTCTCTTGCGAATTTCTCTGCATGCGGAGAAGCCGTCAAGCTCGGGCATCATAACGTCCATGATAATCAAGTCAAACTGATTTCTGGTGCAAATTGAAATTGCCTCCAGACCGTCGGTTGCTTCTGTTACGTCGTAACCCTCGAACATGGCATATTTTTTAATAAGCTCTCTGATTCTGTACTCATCATCTACTACTAATATCTTGCTCATTTTTTGTTACCTTTCCTTAAATAAAATTTTGTATTGGTAGTAAAACATCAAATTGTTAAATAAACATTTGGAATATATTTATATAATCTCAAAACAATGTGATAGCCGTGTGATATTTCAAAGAATTTATACACATATCTATCATAACATAAAAATTTTAATATTGAAATAGTCTTTAGAATATTTTATAATGTTTTTATACGATTTTTTTACAAAAAGGAATGTGATACTATGGAGATAAGAGAAATTTCCTCACAAGAGATTACAAACGCCGTAAAAAAGCTTTTTATGGATTGCAACTACTATATCGGCGAAGATATTTCCTCAGCAATAAAAAACGCATGGGAGAACGAAACTCTTCCCGTTGCAAAGAATGTTTTGCAGCAGCTTACAGACAATAATAAAATTGCCGCAGATGAGCAAATCCCGATTTGTCAGGATACAGGCATGGCTGTGCTCTTCGTCGAGTACGGCGATAAGGTTGTTATCAAGGACGGCAGCTTTAAGGATGCCGTTGAAGAGGGTGTAAGACAAGCTTACATTGACGGATATTTAAGAAAATCAGTCGTTACCGACCCTGTTTTTGACAGAAAAAATACAAAGGATAATACACCTGCGATTATTCATACGGAAATTGTTCCCGGCGACAAAATCCATATTGTTGCAGGCGGAAAAGGCTTCGGCAGTGAAAATATGTCTGCAATAAAGATGCTCACTCCTTCGGCAGGCGTTGACGGTGTAAAGAAATTTGTTTTGGATGCGGTAGCCCATGCAGGCCCCAATCCATGTCCCCCGATTGTTGTCGGTGTAGGTATCGGCGGTACATTTGAAAAAGCCGCTCAGCTTGCAAAGCGTGCAACACTTCGCCCGATTAACACCTCCAATCCCAATGAAAGATACGCTCAGCTTGAAGAAGAGCTTTTAACGGAGATAAACAAGATGAACATCGGCCCCGCCGGTCTTGGCGGAAAAACAACCGCACTCGGACTTAACATTGAAACATATCCCACTCACATCGCAGGCATGCCCGTTGCGGTAAATATTTGCTGTCATGCTTGCAGACACAAGGAATGTGAAATTTAATGAAGGGGGATTTTTAAGATGAAAAAAATTACTTTTCCTATTACGGACGAACAGCTTGCAGGTTTAACGGCAGGCGAACAGGTTTTAGCAAGCGGTTATCTTTATACCGCCAGAGATGCCGCACATAAGCGTATGTATGAGCTTCTTGCGGAGGGAAAAGAATTGCCTATCGACGTTAAAGGACAAACTATTTACTATGTAGGTGCGGCTCCTGCAAAGCCCGGATATGCCGTAGGCCCGTGCGGCCCGACCTCCTCATACAGAATGGATAAGTATGCTCCCTCCCTGCTTGACCTCGGATTAAAGATTATGGTTGGCAAGGGAATGAGAAATGAAGAGGTTATTAACTCCATGATTAAAAACAATGCCGTGTATCTTGTGGCAATAGGCGGTGCGGCGGCGTTAATCGCAAAGAGTATCACAAAATCGGAGCTTATCTGCTATGAGGATTTGGGAACGGAGGCTATTTACCGCTACGAGGTAACGGACATGCCTCTTATAGTTGCGATTGATGCCAAGGGCAATAACGTATATGTAAGGGAATAAATTCAACGCAAAAATTTCAAAAAAGTTACAGCAAATGCTTGACTTTTTGAGAGTTTGAGGGTATAATTTATCTGTTATTCTGTGTAATGAATAACTCCTTGCTCCGTGAGAGCGGGGCCAAAGTCCAAAAGGAGGTGCAAAAGATTATGGAAAAAATCCAGTGTGCTTACGAGTCTGTTCTTGTAGTTTCCACAAAGCTTGGCGAAGAGGGTATTGCAAAGGTTGTTGATACTTTTAAGAGCCTCATCGAGAGCTCTGCTACTCTTGAGAGTGTTGATGAGTGGGGCAAGCGTGTTCTTGCTTACCAGATCAATAAGGAAACAGAAGGCTACTATGTACTCTTCAGCTTCACAAGCGATGCTGAGTTCCCGGCTGAGCTTGACAGAAGATACAAGATCACAGACGGAGTTCTTCGTTCATTGATCATCAAAAAAGAAGCTTAATTAGGGGGAAATAAAAATGCTAAATGTAGTAGCACTTATGGGCAGACTTACTGCTGACCCCGAGCTTAGAACAACACCATCGGGTGTGTCTGTATGCCGATTCACATTGGCAGTAGACCGCAATTATGCAAAGTCAGGCACTGAGCGTCAGGCTGATTTTATCAACTGCATTGCTTGGAGAAGTACTGCTGAGTTTATAAGCAAGTACTTTGTAAAGGGTCAGCTTATTGCTCTTGACGGTTCTATTCAGACAGGCTCTTATACCGACAATAACGGTAATAAGCGTTACACCTTTGAGGTTGTTGCAAACAACGTTAATTTTACAGGTGACAGAAGAGATGGCGGCGGTTCAAGAACCGGAGGCTACAACTCTGCACCAAGACAGGACACAGCACCTGCTCCTACCTACTCAAGCGGTAGCTCGGGAGATTTTCAGGAGATGCCGTTGGATGACGATCTCCCATTCTAAAACTGCTGTGACTGTACAAATATGATGAAAAGGAGCGATAAAAATGGCTGACAGACCGGAAAGAGATAACCGCAGAAGCCGCAAGGGCCGCAAGAAGGTTTGTGCATTCTGCGTTGATAAGGTAGACGTAATCGACTATAAGGATATCGGCAAGCTTCGCCGTTACCTCTCTGAGAGAGCAAAGATTTTGCCAAGACGTGTAACAGGTACATGTGCTTGTCATCAGAGAAGCCTTACAGTTGCTATTAAGAGAGCAAGACATTTGGCTCTTTTGCCTTACACAAGCGACTGATTTTGCTTAAAATTATTGGGAGTTGCATTTTGCAGCTCCCTTTTTGTTTTGCTTATTAATGGCATATCGTTAAGGGTATTGCCCTTATACTAAAACACCGATAAAACAACGGATAAATCGGTGGTGAATCCCACAATACAGTGTCGGAAATACCAAAAATGCGTCCGCCTTACTGCCTTCTTCTTGTTTTGGAGTATTTTTCTCTCGTTTTTTTCCACCTTTAAACGGTTTTTAGTATTAAATGTATTATTTTTTGAATTTTTATTTGTTGTTGCGAACAAAAAAATGACACCCAACGGACTCTGTAAATCCGTTGGGTGTTGATTTTGGAATATTAATTTATTCAATGTCCCGAATCAAAAATTACTGCTCGGACTTTGCTGTTGTCTTTGCAGGCTCTTCTTTACCGCCTAAAAAGTGTTTATCAACAATACCGTCGATAGGGCCAACGCCAACATTGCCCTGATTCAAAGCCTTCATTCCGAGAATGAGAAAAACAAGCTTTTCAAGAATATTAATAACATTAACCAAAAAGCTTACTATGCTTGAAACAAACGGAATAGAGAAAGATGAACCGAAAACATTAAGCAATGAGCTTACAAGTCCGATTGCATCGGGAATCAAACCGATTACAGCAGGCATAACAGAAAAGGCAATCATAAGTACTACTACCTTAACCGAAATTTTTCTGAGCCATTCATTTGATTCGCACAGCAAAATATAACCTACTACTGCGAATGTTGCAATATAACTTCCGAAAAGTGCGGAGAAGCACGCTATTGCACCCAAAAGAC
>JBGVDU010000364.1:0-13419 GCA_045119555.1 Acutalibacteraceae bacterium
GCATTTTCTTTCATAAAAACGATGCCGGCTTTAGCGTCAAAAATCAATGTCGGGAAGGGTGCTTCCTCCGAGGGGGTATATTCAAGCAGTGCAACGGTATATCCCCTTACGGCAAGCAAGGAAAGTCCCGCTACTCGTTCCTTGACATTTTGCTTATGAAAAGCCGAGCCGGGAATAAAAACTATAAGCGGTGTCTTTTTGGGCGGATTTATAGGCTTTATAATTTGCAGATAAAGCTTTTTGCCGTTTCTCGTAAGATAAACAACATCGGGTTCATAATTTAACTCAAAATTATCGCACTGCGGATTCAACGAAATCATACCATCTGCCTCAACAGTACTTTTCGGAAAGCTTTCTCTTGATATATTAATCGGTTCCATATTGGCACTCCTTTTATTTCAACGGCTGTTTCTTTGTATTATATCACCTCAAAATTATTCTGTCTACCGCTTTAAATACAAAAATCATTCCGAAAAAACATAAAGATTACCATAAATATATTGCCAATCTTCGAATGATATTGTATAATTATATGGTAAAATTGTGTGTTGTGCGGTGTGCACAGGACAAGAAGGAGTAAAAATCATGTACAACGAATACTTGGATACAATCGGCTTTGTAGAAAAATTTGACAGCGACGTTGCAGACGCTATGCAGCTTGAGCTTAAAAGACAAAGAAGAAACTTGGAGCTTATCGCTTCCGAGAATCTCGTTTCCCCTGCTGTTATGGCAGCTATGGGCAGTGTTTTAACAAACAAATACGCAGAGGGATACCCGGGAAAGAGATATTACGGCGGCTGTCAGTGCGTTGATATCGTTGAGGATATCGCAAGAAAGAGAGCCTGCGAGCTTTTCGGTGCAGAACATGCAAATGTTCAGCCTCACTCCGGTGCACAGGCTAACATGGCTGTTTATTTTGCAATGCTCAATACAGGCGATACAGTAATGGGTATGAACCTCGCTGAGGGCGGACACCTCTCCCACGGTTCACCTGTTAATATGTCAGGTAAATACTACAACTTCGTTTCTTACGGTGTTGACCCTGTTACTCACAGAATTGATTATGATAAGGTAATGCAGCAGGCTATGGAAGTTAAACCAAAGCTTATCGTTGCAGGTGCAAGTGCTTATCCGAGAGTAATCGACTTTGCTAAATTCAGAGAAATCGCCGATGCTTGCGGTGCTTTACTCATGGTAGATATGGCTCACATTGCAGGTCTTGTTGCCGCAGGAGCTCATCCGAATCCTGTTCCGTATGCAGATTTTGTTACAACCACAACTCATAAGACACTCAGAGGTCCGAGAGGCGGTCTTATTCTCTGCAAGGAAGAGTACGCTAAGGCAATCGACAAGGCAGTATTCCCGGGCTCACAGGGCGGTCCTCTTATGCACGTTATCGCTGCTAAGGCAGTTTGCTTGGGTGAGGCTTTGAAGCCTGAGTTTAAGACTTACGGTGAAAACATTGTTAAAAATGCAAAGGCACTTGCCGACGGTCTTACAAAGAGAGGTCACAAGCTTGTTTCCGGCGGTACAGACAACCATGTAATGCTCCTTGATCTTTCCGACTCAGCGCTTACAGGTAAGGAGCTTGAGCACAACCTTGATGAGGTTTACATCACAGCTAACAAGAATACAATTCCGAACGAGCAGAGAAGCCCGTTTGTTACAAGCGGTGTACGTCTTGGCACAGCCGCAGTTACTTCAAGAGGTCTTAACGAGGAAGATATGGACAAGATAGCTGAGTTCATTCACCTTGTAATTGAAGATTTTGAAGGCAACAAGGAAAAGGTTCAGGCAGGCGTTACTGAAATGCTTGAAAAGTATCCTCTTTACGAATAATTTATTTGATTTCAATTTTGTCTGCATACATAGCTTATGTATGCAGACTTTTTTCATAGCTTTTTACAACAGCTTTGACACTGCTATTTTTTACTTCTTTTATTCTCTCGCCTTGATTATACACACTGTTTGTGATAAAATAAAATTTAAAGCAAAACTGTATTTATTAAAAATAAGGGTGGTATCAGAACTATGGAATATAAATTCTCAGACAGAGTGCAGAGCCTAAAGCCTTCTGCAATTAGAGAAATTTTTAAATATGCGTCCGACCCTACGGTGGTTTCTTTATCGGCAGGAAATCCTTCGCCCGAGGCATTCCCTGTTAAGGAAATTGCAGAAATCTCCGCAAAGCTTCTTGCGGAAAATCCAATCGCCGCTTTACAGTACGGCACTACTGAGGGATATACTCCCCTCAGAGAGTTTTTAAAGGGCTATATGAAAACCAAGCACCATGTAGGCTCGGACAATGACGATATTTTAATCACCTCGGGTGCACAGCAGATTATGGATTTGGTTTCCAAGTCTATTCTTAACGAAGGTGACGTTGTAATTTGCGAAAATCCGTCATTCATCGGCTCTTTAAACACCTTCCGTTCATACAATGCCCGACTTGTCGGCGTACCCGTTGAGAGTGACGGAATGAACATTGAAAAGCTTGAGGAAGCTCTCAAAAACGAGCCGAGAGCCAAGTTTATTTATACAATTCCGAATTTCCAAAATCCCTCGGGAGTTACAATGAGCTTTGAAAAACGTAAAGCCTTGTACGAGCTTGCAAAGAAATACGGGGTTCTCATCATTGAGGATAATCCATACGGTGATTTGAGATTCAGAGGCGATTCTGTGCCGTGTATCAAGAGCCTTGATACCGATGGCATTGTAATTTATGCAGGTAGCTTTTCTAAGGTTATTTCCCCAGGCATGCGTGTGGCTTATGCGATAGCACCGTCCGAAATTTTACAGAAAATGGTTGTCTGCAAGCAGGGACAGGACGTTCACACGAATATGTGGGCACAGATTGTTTGCCACGAATTTTTGACTAAATATGATTTTGACAAGCACCTTGAGAACCTCCGTGAAATCTACCGTAAAAAGGCAACCTTTGCAATGGATTTATTGGATAAGCATCTTGCCCCGAAAATCACATACAACCAAATTGACGGCGGTCTGTTTATTTGGTGCAACCTTCCCGAAAATGTCGATATGCTCAAATTCTGCAATGATGCAATTCAAAACAAGGTCTGCGTAGTACCGGGAACTGCATTCATGGCGAACGAATCCGATGTTACACATTCATTCAGAATAAACTTTTCCACTCCGACCGACGAACAGCTTCAAAAGGGCATAGAAATCTTAGGGGAAATGGCAAAGAAGCTTTAAAAATTTCAGAAAAATTAAACACAAAGGACGAATTATTTATGGAACAGCAAACAGAAAAGAAAAAAATAGTATTCAGTGCAATTCAGCCCTCGGGTACCATAACACTCGGCAACTACCTCGGTGCCATTAAGAATTGGGCAACTATGCAGGATGAATTTAACTGCATTTATGCACTTGCAGATTTACATACAATCACAGTTCGCCAAGAGCCTGCAAAGTTCAGAAAGAATGTTTTAGACGCTTACGCTTCAATTCTTGCTTGCGGCATTGACGTTGAAAAAAGTATTTTCTTTATTCAGAGCCACGTTACAACACACGCTCAGCTTGCTTGGCTTTTGAACTGCTACACTCAGTTCGGTGAGCTTTCAAGAATGACACAGTTTAAGGATAAATCCGCTCGTCATGCCGACAACGTAAATGCAGGATTGTTCACTTATCCAGCTCTCATGGCGGCAGATATTTTACTTTATCAAGCAGATATGGTACCCGTAGGTGCTGACCAAAAGCAGCATCTTGAGCTTTCAAGAAACATCGCCGAGCGTTTCAACGGTCTTTACGGCAATGTGTTTAAAGTTCCCGAACCATATATTCCAAAGAACGGTGCAAGAGTAATGTCGCTTCAAGACCCGACAAAGAAAATGAGCAAATCCGATGAAAACGTAAACGCCTGCGTTACTCTTATGGATTCGCCCGAGGTGATTATGAAGAAGTTCAAGCGTGCCGTTACCGACAGCGAGGCAGTTGTCCGCTGCGGCGAGGGTAAGGACGGAATCAACAACCTTATGGGCATCTACTCAGCCGTTACAGGTCTTAGCTTTGAGCAGATTGAAAAAGACTTCGAGGGCAAGGGCTACGGTGATTTTAAAACGGCTGTCGGTGAAGCGGTTGTTGAAGAGCTTCGCCCAATCAGAGAGCGTTACGAAAAGTATATTGCAGACAAATCATATATGCAGGAATGTTATAATAAAGCCGATGAAATTGCTTAGAAATTCTCCCAGAGAACACTCGACAAGGCAATGAAAAAGGTTGGCTTTGTGCTCAAGTGATTTTGTTGTAAAAATCAATAACAAATAAAAATCAAAACCAACGGATAAAGCACCGATTCGCTTTTATCCGTTGGTTTTTTCTTTATATTTAATTTTTCAAAACAAGATACAGATATATTTCAAAGCTTAAAGTGACTGTCGTTCTATATCAATACATCTGCAATAAATTCTCATTTATTCTTAACCTTATCCCAATAAGCCTTAAATGCCTGCTCATTTTTATTGTTGCCGTACTCATAGTAAACGGTATCCTTTAACATATCGGGCAAATACTGCTGTTCAACATAAGCATTTGGATAATCGTGGGGATATTTATAGAATTGACCCTTCCTTGGATTATCAGCACCGTCATAATGCTTATTTTGAAGCTGTCGGGGGATATGTCCGATTTTTCCGCTTTGTACGTCCATTGTTGCGGCATTGATTCCGTTGTATGCGGAGTTTGATTTCGGTGCTGTTGCCACAAGCACGACAGCATCTGCAAGGGGAATTCTTGCCTCGGGCAAACCGACAGCCTGTGCGATATCAACACACGATTTAACAATCGGTATAATCTGCGGATAAGCAAGCCCAACGTCCTCACACGCACAAACCATGAGCCTTCTGCATGCCGACGGCAAATCGCCTGCCTCCAAAAGCCTTGCGAGGTAGTGCAAAGCCGCATTCGGGTCTGAACCCCTCATCGACTTCTGATAAGCAGACACAACATCGTAGTGCTCATCTCCGTCACGGTCATATCTTACTGCACTTTTTTGAGTTAAGGCGATAGCCGATTCGAGCGTTACAACCTCTTTATCACCCTGCTTTACAGCCGTAAGAGAAGTAAGCTCCACGGCATTCATTGCCTTACGCACATCACCCCCGCAAGCTGTGGCTATATGCTTCACAACGCCTTCTTCAAGGTCAAATGAAGTATTTCTGTCCTTTGCAACAATATCAAAGCCACGCACAACGGCTTTTTCAATCTCCGAGCTTTCCACCGACTTAAATTCAAACACCGTACTTCGGCTTAAAATAGCATTGTAAACGTAAAAATACGGATTTTCGGTAGTCGATGCAATAAGAGTAATACTGCCGTTTTCAATGAACTCAAGCAAGGTCTGCTGTTGTTTTTTATTAAAATATTGAATCTCATCGAGATAGAGCAAAATTCCGTTCATTGCGGAGAATGTGTCTATCTGCGAAACTATTTCCTTAATATCCGAGGTAGAAGCGGTTGTTGCATTCAGCTTTCTCAGCTGTTTATTCGTTTTGCTTGCGATAATTGAAGCAAGCGTAGTTTTACCGACACCCGACGGGCCGTAGAAAACCATGTTTGGGATTTCCCCCGATTCAATGATTTTTCTGAGCGGCTTTCCGCTGCCGAGCAAGTGCGGCTGACCGACAACGTCATTTAACGAAGTCGGGCGTATTCTGTCCGCAAGTGGAGGCATTTTATCACCCTCTCTTTTAAATCGTATAAATTATATTTTAGCTTTGTTCAAAGCGAATTGTGCTTCCGATTTTAAAGCTTGGAAAACAACAGCCTTGTAATTCTCGCAATAGCTTTCGATTATAACCCTTTATTCGTTAATTGCTGTTCCAAGCAAAAAAGTCAAGGGAAATTACCAAAAACGGTAATCTCCCCTATACAATCCCCTATAATCAGCGAGCCTTAGCTGTTCTTTTTGATGGGGTATTTTCTTTTCTTTGCTTGCCGTCATTATTATTCTGCTGTGCAAGCTCTTTATTAAGATTTTCCTTAGCCACCGCAAGCATAAGCTTAATACGGTTTTCTTGGTTTACTCTGGGAGCACCGGGGTCGTAGTCTATTGCTACAATATTAGCTCTGTCATCTATACTTTTAATTTTTCTCATCATGCCCTTGCCGTTGATGTGGTTCGGCAGACAGCCAAACGGCTGAGTGCAGACAATGTTGCCGTAGCCTGCTTCCGTAAGCTCAAGCATTTCCGCTGTAAGAAGCCAACCCTCACCCATTTTACTGCCGTAGCCGATAACACCCTCTACAAGCGACTTTGTATGCTCATAGGACGACGGTGTTACAAAGCCGTATCTTTTAACACTTTCAATAAGACTTGTTTCAAGCTTTGTAAGATAATTTTTGAGCACCTCAATGACCTTATACACAACCTTGTTTCCGCCGTAAAGCTTAATATCTTCAAGTCTGTTGTCAACCTTGAAGAGCATAAAGCCCATAAGTCCCGGGAGGTTTACCTCACAGCCCTGCTCGGCAAGGAATTTTTCAAGATTGTTGTTTCCGAGGGACGCATATTTAACGTAAATTTCTCCTACGACACCGACCTTTACCTTCGGTATTTTGTCAACCTTAATTTCTGTAAACGAACGTGCTATCTTATCAAGATTTTCGTCAATCGTCTTTGCCGCAAAGCCTCTGCCGTTTGCAAATTCCTCGGAAAGCTCGGCAACCCACTTATCTACAAGTCTTTGTGACTCTCCCTTGTTTACCTCGTAAGGCTGAATTTGATTTCTCAAAAGCATTAGGGAATCGCCGTAAACAAGTCCTGCCGCCATACGTCTTATCATCGGAATTGTCAGCGAAAAACCGCTGTTTTTTTCAAGACCCGAAAGATTAAGGGATATAACGGGAACATTCTCAAAGCCAGACTTTTTGAGTGCCTTTCTGAGAAGATGTATGTAGTTTGATGCTCTGCATCCGCCGCCCGTCTGCGTAATCATAAGTGCGGTCTTGTTGACATCATATTTTCCGCTTTGCAAAGCATGGATAAATTGACCGATAACAAGCAGAGCGGGATAACAAGTATCGTTGTGAACATATTTCAGTCCCACCTGTGCAATTTCGGGACCCTCTGTGTCAAGCAAAACAGTCTTGTAGCCGTAATGCGTAAACACATTTCTAATCATATTAAAGTGAATGGGAGCCATCATCGGCAAAAGTATGGTGTACTCCTCTTTCATCTCTTTCGTAAACAACAGACGACCTGTCTTGTCATATTCAAGCTTAGCCATACCGTCCGTCCTTTCTGTACTGTATATAAATGAAAATTAATCTAATTACTTATCTTCGCCGATTGCCGCAAGGAGTGAACGTATTCTAATTTTCACGGCACCCAAGTTTGTAATTTCGTCAATTTTAATTTGCGTATAAATCTTACCCTCGGATTCGAGAATATCTCTAACCTCATCGGTTGTGATTGCGTCTACGCCGCAGCCAAACGAAACAAGCTGTACAAGGTTCATATCCTTTCTTCCTGCTATGTACTTAGCCGCTGCATATAAACGTGAATGATATGTCCACTGATTAAGAACCGTTGTCGGGAATTTCTCAACTCTGTGGCTGACGGAGTCCTCGGAAACGATCGCAACTCCGAAGCTGCTTATCATTTTGTCAATGCCGTGGTTAATTTCCGGATCTACATGATACGGACGACCCGACAGAACAAATATCGGCTTGCCCTCTTTTTCGGCTTTCTCAATAATCTCATCACCCTTTGCTCTGATTCGTGCAAGATGAGCCTCATACTCGCCGTAAGCGGCATCGCTCGCAGCCTTTACTTCATTCAGAGTAATATCGGGATAATGCTTATTAAGAATTTCAAGCACCTTTTTCGGGAAATCCTTTCTTCTGTGGATTCCAACATAGTCCTTGATAAGAGTTATCTTCGACACACTATTCATATTCGCACCGATAACCTCGGGGTAATATGCAACAACGGGGCAATTATAATGGTTATCGCCCAAGCCCTCGTCAAAATTGTAAGACATGCATGGGTAAAATATAGTTTCAATACCTGAATCAATAAGCTTCTGAACGTGACCGTGAACAAGCTTTGCGGGGAAACAAATTGTATCCGACGGAATAGTTTTACTTCCCATTGCGTAAACCTTTTTATCTGAGATACCCGAGGTTACAACCTCAAAGCCAAGGCTTGTAAGGAAAGTATGCCAGAATGGGAGCATTTCGTACATATTAAGACCCATAGGCAAACCGATTTTTCCGTACTTGCCCTCCTTCGGCTTGTAGCTTTGCAAAAGCTGAAGCTTGTAGTCATACATATTTAAACTCTTGTCGGGTGATTTCTTTGTAATAGGACGTTCACAGCGATTTCCTGCTATAAACTTTCTGCCGTCGGCAAAGGTATTTACAGTTAAGCGGCAGTTATTCTGACACAGTCCGCAGTTAGTAACCTTAATTTCATGCTTAAATTCCTGAAGCTGTGCAACATTAAGTACAGTGCTTTTCTTGTCCTTTCCTTTGCTCATTGCGTAAAGAGCCGCACCGTAAGCACCCATAAGACCCGAAATAACAGGACGAACTACGTTTGTGCCCATTTCTTTTTCAAATGCTCTCAAAACTGCATTGTTAAGGAATGTACCGCCTTGAACAACGATTTTTCTGCCAAGCTGATCAGGACCCGAGGCTCTGATAACCTTGTAAAGAGCGTTCTTTACAACGCTCAAGGAAAGACCTGCGGAGATATCCTCGATTGTCGCACCGTCCTTTTGTGCCTGCTTAACGGAGCTGTTCATAAACACGGTACAGCGTGAACCCAAGTCAACGGGGTGCTGTGCGAAAAGTCCCTTGTTTGCAAACTCCTCAATAGAGTAGCCGAGTGCATTTGCAAAGGTCTGGAGGAACGAGCCGCAGCCGGAGGAACAAGCCTCATTTAGGAATATGTTGTCAATCGTTCCGTTATGTATTTTAAAGCATTTTATATCCTGTCCGCCGATATCTATAACAAATTCAACATCAGGCATAAAATCCTTAGCCGCCGTAAAATGAGCAACCGTTTCAACAATGCCGTAGTCGATACAGAAAGCGTTTTTGATAATTTCTTCACCGTAACCCGTAACGGCACTGCCTGCAATATCCAAATCGGGAGCGAGAGCATAAACCTCTTCCAAAAACTCCTTGATAATCGGAACGGGGTTACCGCTGTTTGATAGATACTTACTGAACAAAAGCTCCTTATTTTCGGAAAGCACCACGCCCTTAACGGTCGTTGAGCCTGCGTCTATACCAATGAAAGCTTTGCCCTTGTAGCCGTGGATATCCTTACCCTTAACATTAGCCCTGCTGTGACGGGAAACGAACTCCTCGTATTCCTTTTTATCCTTGAAAAGGGGCGGATTGTAGGCGAAATTTCCACCGCCCGTATAGTGCGTAACCTTTTCGATTACCTCGTCAAAATCAATGGTATTATCGGCACAAAGAGCCGCTCCCGAGGCTACATAATAAAGAGAATTTTCAGGACATTTGCCTTTTGTTTCAAGCACCTTGTCAAACTGCTTTCTAAGCTGTGACATAAATGTAAGCGGACCGCCGAGGTAAACTACATTTCCCTCAATCTCTCTGCCCTGTGCCAAGCCGGAAACGGTTTGATTGACAACGGCAGCAAAGATACTCTGAGCGATATCGCTCTTTCTTGCACCTTGGTTTAAAAGAGGCTGAATATCCGTCTTTGCAAATACACCGCAGCGTGAAGCAATTGTATAGGTTTTTTCGTACTGAGCCGCCAATGCGTTGAACTCCTCAATATCCACATTAAGCAGAGAAGCCATCTGATCAATAAACGCACCCGTGCCGCCTGCACAGGTACCGTTCATTCTAACCTCCAAGCCGCCCTCTAAGAAAAGAATTTTTGCATCCTCACCGCCAAGCTCGATTACTACATCCGTACCCGGCAAAAAGGTATTTACGGCAACTCTCGTAGCATAAACCTCTTGAACGAAATCGAGGTTGCAGTTTTCGGCAACACCCATTCCCGCAGAACCGGAAATCGCTACGCAAGCCTTATCCGCACCCTTTACGTTCAAACGAATTTTTTGCAATATCTCGCCCATTTTTTGGGTTATCTGAGAATAATGACGTTCATAAGTGGAATAAATAATTTTGTTGTTCTCGTCAAGAACAGCACACTTTATAGTTGTTGAGCCTATATCAAGACCTATTTTCATTGGATGACCTCCAAGCTGTGACAATATTTTGTGTCACGATATCATGTATAATCAATATATCGTATATTAAAGCAATATAACAAACTATTAATCCCGTGCCGCACAAAGTACGCCACATTTTATTATACTTATATAATATTCATTTTTAATTCTTATAAAGAATATAAACACACTCGCACAGAAATTTTACACATTTAAATAGAAAACAGAAAATTCATGTCGTTTTTTATAAAAAACAGCTGATTTTAAATCAAAAAAGCGGTTTGATACTGCAAATAATAAGCAAGCAATTCACTCCCTTACTAAATTTAATCCTTTGTGCCGTAGATTTAACATCAAAATCGCATGATGTGCGTATCACTGATAGCATTATAACAAGCAAATTATAGCCTTAATTTATTAAATATTTTTAATTTTTTTAAAAATTTTTGCTTTACTACTTTATATTTATCGAAAAATATAGTATAATGACGATTGAGCGGGAATTTATCCCGATTATTAATTCAGGAGTGTGAATACAATGGCATTAGTAAACGCTAAAGAAATGCTCACAAAAGCAAAGCAGGGTCACTACGCAGTAGGTCAATTCAATATCAACAACTTGGAGTGGACAAAGGCTATCCTTTTGACTGCTCAGGAGTTAAACTCACCTGTTATCTTGGGTGTATCCGAGGGTGCAGGTAAGTATATGTGCGGCTACAAGACAGTAGTTGGCATGGTTAACGGCATGCTTGAGGAACTCAACATCACTGTTCCTGTTGCTCTTCACCTTGACCACGGCAGCTATGAGGGTGCTAAGGCTTGCATCGAGGCTGGTTTCAGCTCTGTAATGTTTGACGGCTCTCATTATCCGATCGAGGAGAACATCGCAAAGACAAAAGAACTCGTTGCTACATGTAATGAACTCGGTCTTTCTCTTGAGGCTGAGGTTGGTTCAATCGGCGGCGAAGAGGACGGCGTAATCGGTGCAGGCGAATGTGCTGATCCGGCAGAGTGCAAGCAGATTGCTGATTTGGGCGTAACAATGCTCGCAGCAGGTATCGGTAACATTCACGGTAAGTATCCTGAGAACTGGCAGGGACTTTCTTTTGAAACTCTCGATGCTATTCAGCAGCTCACAGGTGAAATGCCGCTCGTTCTCCACGGTGGTACAGGTATTCCGGCTGACATGATCAAGAAGGCAATCAGCCTCGGCGTATCTAAGATCAATGTTAACACAGAGTGCCAGCTTGCATTTGCAGCAGCTACAAGAGAGTATGTTGAAGCAGGCAAGGATCTCCAGGGCAAGGGATTCGACCCAAGAAAGCTTCTCGCACCGGGCTTTGAGGCAATCAAGGCAACAGTTAAGGAGAAGATGGAGCTCTTCGGTTCTGTTAACAAGGCTTAATTAACGGATTAATAATTGTAAAAAAATCGTCCACATTTTTGTGGACGATTTTTTGTTTATACCATTTTTTCATTTACGCTTGAACACTCGTAAATTTATACTGTATTTTTATCGGTAACTGTTTTAAATTTACGAATTGTGTTATTGATATTTCAATTTGTATCGAAATAATTTACAGGCAGCTCTACCTTTTCTCCTGTGTGGAATACACTCGAATAACCTACGGCATATCTGAGAATATCCAAACAATCGAATGAATTTAGACTTCCGTCCTGGTTTATATCTCCGCAGAACTTTTCACGACTGCTCAAATCACTGTAACCTACCATATATCTTTGAAAAATAAATGAATCTATCGCCGTAACTTCGCCGTCATTGTTTATATCTCCCATGATATATATTTCGGTTTCGGTTTCGTGCTCATTGTCCGTATCTGAATCGGTATTTGTGTCGGTATCGGTTTCGGTATCACTTTCTGTATCAGTATCTGTTTCGGTGTCTGTGGATATATCGCTATCCGTTTCCGTATCTGTTTCTGTGTCTGTTGTTGTATCACTTTCAGTTTCCGTATCTGTTTCGGAATCTGTTGCTGTATCGCTTTCTGTTTCCGTATCTGTTTCGGTATCTGTTGCTGTATCGCTTTCAGTTTCCGTATCTGTTTCGGTATCTGTTGCTGTATCACTTTCAGTTTCCGTATCTGTTTCGGTATCTGTTGCTGTGTCGCTTTCAGTTTCTGTGTCTGTGTCTGTTTCTGAATCCGTTGATGT
Organism: Acutalibacteraceae bacterium; assembly: GCA_045119555.1. Taxonomy (GTDB): domain Bacteria; phylum Bacillota; class Clostridia; order Oscillospirales; family Acutalibacteraceae; genus RUG592. Next base: position 12,354 of record JBGVDU010000364.1, read on the forward strand.
ATCACTTTCAGTTTCCGTATCTGTTTCTGAATCCATTGATGTATCACTTTCTGTTTCTGTATCTGTTTCGGTATCTGTTGCTGTGTCGCTTTCGGTTTCTGTATCTGTTTCGGAATCTGTTGTTGTATCGCTTTCGGTTTCCGTATCAGTTTCAGTATCTGTTGCTGTATCGCTTTCAGTTTCTGTGTCTGTTTCGGTATCTGTTGCTGTGTCGCTTTCAGTTTCTGTATCTGTTTCGGAATCTGTATCAGTATCTACCGCATATTTACATTTTATTTCGGTTTCCATGCCGCAGCAAATATCGCTCAACAAATTCATATTATAATCGAACAATTCATTTGTTTTGTACTCGAAATTAACCTCGTCTGCATTAAAATCCTGCAACGCTCTGAATTTCAATGTTATTTTCAATCGGCCACTTGTGCCAAAATCAATATCGGCTCCGCTTTGATTAATTACACTCAGATTTACCTTTCCGAAATGATTATCCTTATAAACTATACTGTAACTTTCCTCATCGGGATTAATCACCTCAACAAATTCAAACAAATCATCATCGTACATAACGGTAAAATCGACACCGCCGAAGCTGAATAAATTATCCATTACATAGCTTACTAACATCGTATCATCTATATGATGAGCATTTCCGTCCACTGTATCGGAATCGCTGTCGGAGTCGGTATCGGTAGATTCTTGAAGATATATTTTTATATATGTACACCCGTAGGGATTGTAGCTATTTTCCTCAGTATCAAAAAGTTCGTCCGTAACCAAGCCTAAAGACAAATCGCTCTCGTTACAATCAGAAAGAACAGTAAATTCATAAGTCATCGCAACAGCTTCTTTATTAGTTGAAAAGTAATCTGTTCCCGCTGTGCATGTAAGATTGGTTATAACTTGACCGTTGATATTACCGTTGTAAAGCAAATCCAGACCGATATTTTCGCAAACATAGGCTGTATCGAAGCTGAGATAATCACCGCTGTAATTCAACGTCATGCACGCACCGCAGAAATTTGGAATACTGTGCATAATATAGTCAACAGCCAACGTATCTCCTTTA
>JBGVDU010000365.1:0-2253 GCA_045119555.1 Acutalibacteraceae bacterium
AGAGAAGAATAATTCATACAGCTGTTCAGAAGGTAAACGGTGCGATTTCATACTCCGAGGGCGAGGTAATGAACCGCCACGTTGTAATTGCTCCCGACCCGAAGAATCCCGTAAAGCCTCGCAGAAGCTTTAACAATAACAGACGTCCCGGACAGGGCGGAAGAGGCTCCTACAACAATAACGGCGGCAACAGAAACGGGGGATATAAGAGAACTCCGAGCACACCGTATAAGCAGAGCTTTGAAAGAAAGCCGTATCAGAACAAGTACAATAAGCCGTCTGATGATGAGATGACAACTACAACATCAACATTCAGCCAGAGAAGTCCGATTGAAAAGGCAGGACTTCCGTTGTTCAGCAAAATAGAAACAAAAGGCGAGGATTAATGCCTTTTACAAGTGCGGAGGCAAGTCGCTTGCTTCCGCATTTTTGTGTTTGAGATGGTTAAATAAATTACTTTTTATGGGAATTTATTTTTGATTATTAATGGGTTAAGTTTAAATTTGTAGGTGTAAAGCATGGAAGAAATAATAACCTTATGTGGTGATAATTGCATTGAATGTCCACGATATAATGCACATAGTGATGAAGAACTAAAAATGGTTGCTGAACTGTGGTATAGAGTTGGTTGGAGAAAATCGGTTGTTTCTAATGAAGAAATAGCTTGCTCAGGTTGTTCTTCACATAAACAATGTACATATCAATTAATAGAATGTACGAAAGAACACGGTGTAAATAAATGTAATCAGTGTAATGAATTTCCTTGTGTGAAAATTAATGATATGTTGGAGCGTTCTGCTGAGTATAAAATAAAGTGCAAGAAAGTTTGTTCTGAGCAAGAATATAGTATTTTGGAAAAAGCATTTTTTGAAAAGGAAGACAATTTAAGGAAGTAACTAAATTCCTATTTCCGACTACACATTCCGACTACACAAATGCACGATATTTATGATGTTATAACTGTAAGCTATCGTGTGGGCGAACCACTGTCAGCAGGTTCGCCCCCTGTCACGCTTGTCTTTTGACGAAAGCTACCGATACCCCCACTCCGCTGAGTGGAGTATAAGGAGTTTCGCACTCTGCGGAGTGCGACCAAAGACGCTGTCTTTGGAATCTGCAAGCTTTTGAAAAAGCTTGAGCAAAACTTTGAATAGGCTTGAGCGAAACTTAACAAGGCTTGAGCAAAGCTTTGATAGAGTGATGTTTTATGGCAAAAATAATAAAAAAATAACAAAGGCGGTCGCAAGGTCGCCGAGATGAAAGCGAGCGACTTGAAACCCGTAGGGTTTCACCCAGAGCGAGCGGCAAAGGACTGATGTAGACAGACTAAAGTTCGCCGTAACGACACGGGGGTGTCGGGGGAGATTGCCGTTTTCAGGCAATCTCCCATGACTTCGCTTTTGCCTACTTTTGCCGAACAGCAAAAGTAGGTGCCCTGCCCCGGCATGAGGGGCAGAAGTAGAGTAAATAGAGAACAGATTTGAAGCGAAGCGGAAAATCATATATCGGCGAAAGACAAACTACCCGTAAACAACATACCAAAAAACTCAGAGTATTTGATGTTATAGCAGTCAGAAACTCTGGGGAGAACCACTGTCAGCAGGTTCTCCCCGTTCAAACGGCACGAAAGAGCGAAAATTCCTTAGTGCCCCTCTCCGCTGAGTGGAGTATAAGGGAATTTCGCTCACTGCGGTGAGCGACCAAAGACGCTGTCTTTGGAATCTGCAAGCCTTTAAAAAGGCTTGAGCGAAACTTAAATAGAGTGATGTTTCACGGCAAAAATAAAAAAACAAAAAACAAAGGCGGTCGCAAGGTCGCCGAGTTAAAAGCGAGCGACTTGAAGCCCGAAGGGCTTCACCCAGAGCGAGCGGCAAAGGACTAAGGTAGAAAAACTAAGTCGCAGACCCGACACGGGGGTGTCGGGGGAAATTGCCGTTTTCAGGCAATTTCCCCTGACTTCGTTTTTGCCTACTTTTGCCGAACAGCAAAAGTAGGTGCCCCGCCCCGGCAAGAGGGGCAAAAGTAGAGTAAATAGAGAACAGATTTGAAGCGAAGCTGAAAATCATAAATCGGCGAACAACAATCTACCCGTAAACAACATACCAAAAAACAAAAAAGTATCTGACGATTATAACCGTCAGATACTCCGGGGAGAACCACTGTCAGCAGGTTCTCCCCGTTCAAACTGCACGAAAGTGTGAAAATTCCTTTAGTGCCCCTCTCCGCTGAGTGGAGTATAAGGAGTTTCGCCGC
>JBGVDU010000366.1:0-4233 GCA_045119555.1 Acutalibacteraceae bacterium
GCCTCGAGCGGTGTTAATAAATAAAGAGCCTTTTTTGAATTTTGCAAAAAGCTCATCATTAAACATTTTCTCCGATTCCTCATTGAGCGGGCAGTGTACCGTTACAATATCACTTTGCGATACCAATGTTTCCAAATCGGTTTGTACCGCACCGTTTGTGTTTTCCTTCTTTGAGCGGGCAAAAAACAGTATATTCATACCGAACGCCCGTGCAATTTTCGCAACGGCTCTGCCGATACTGCCAAAGCCGATTATTCCTATTGTTTTGTTTGCAAGCTCATTCATGCGGAATACGAAGGGGGAGAATATGTCGGATTTTATCCAGTCACCGTTTTGAACAAAATTATTGTATGTACCCACCCTTGAGTAATGCTCCAAAATCAGAGCAAAGGTGTGCTGTGCAACGGCATTTGTGGAATAGTCTGCGGCATTGCACACGGTTATACCTCTTGAATTTGTGTATTCCAGGTCTACATTATTGTAGCCTGTCGCAAAAAGTCCGATATATTTAAGATTTTTAGCATTTTTAAGAGTATCCTCCGTCATGGGAGTTTTGTTGCATAATATGATATCTGCATCGGATATACGTTCATCAAGCAAAGCCGTTCCGCTAAGCTCATAAGCTGTTACCTCTCCGAAATCCTTAAAGCAGTCAAGGCTTACATCTCCGTTTGTTACGGTTTTGCTGTCGGGAATTACTATTTTCATTATATAAGCACCACCTTTATATTTATGCTTAGATTGTACATCATTTTATCGTATAAATCAAACTGTATTTTCGGGGAATTGAAAAGATAATGAAATTTATCTCACTTTTGCCGTATAATGTAAATAGGCGAGGCGGTTTTGTTTATAATACCTTGAATTTTGTAAGAAAACGGATTTTTATTTACAAATTACCTATTGTAAGGAATTATTCTTTGTGCTATAATCAAAATTACCGAATTATGCTGTTTTTTGTTGTTTTTCTTATTAAACGGGAAAAACAACCATTGCTGTCAGTGATAATGATTGATAATACTCAGCAATAGTTTTATGTTTTATAGAGAGGAGGATCGGACTGTGAGATGCTTTTATTGTATGGAAGAATATGACGAGGATCTCGATGTAATATGTCCGTTCTGTGGAAATGATGTAGTTAGCCCTACGAACGATAGTAACTGTCTTAGTGCCGGTTCGGTCCTAAAGCAAAGATACGTTTTGGGTAGAGTTCTGGGCGATGGCGGCTTTGGCATTACTTATATCGGCTATGATAAAGCCTTAAAGAGAAAAGTTGCCGTTAAGGAATTTTTCCCGAATGAATGTGCAACACGTCAAAGCGGCGACACGCAGGTTACTCCGCTGAGCGGCGAGCGTGGCGAACGCTATATGAACGGTCTGAAAAGCTTCCAGGAGGAGGCTCAAAGACTTGCAAACCTCGGCTCTGTTGAGGGTGTAGTCAATGTGTACGATGTATTTGCCGATAACGGAACGGCATACATTGTAATGGAATACTTAAGCGGTGACACCGTTGCTCAGATGGTAGAAAAGAGCAAATCTCTCGGATTCGGAAAGACGATGAATATTATCGTTCCCGTTTTGAGAAGTCTTGTTAAAATTCATAAGGCAGGCATTATTCATAGAGATATTTCGCCGCAGAATATTATTCGCACAAAAGAGGGCAAAATTGTTCTCATAGATTTCGGTGCGGCAAGACAAAATTCCTTTTCGATGTCTAAGAGTGTTTCTATTATTCTCAAGCAGGGTTATGCACCTATTGAGCAGTACGACAACAAGCTTGAGCAGAATTCATGGACAGATGTTTACGCAGTTGCCGCAACAATGTACTATATGCTTACGGGTGTAACTCCCGATTTTGCGAATTCCCGACTTTTAACGGATACGCTTGTGCCTATCTCCGAGCTTAAAGAGGGATTGCCTCCCCAGCTTGACGGATTCCTTCAAAAAGCACTCGCAGTCAGACCTGAGGACAGAACACAAACGGCACAGGAGTTGCTTGACCAGCTTATGACCTTGAAGGATTTCAAAAAGGATTCTTCAAAGAAAAAGACGAAAAATCCCGAAAAGGTGGCAACACAAAGAATACAGAAGGGACAGTGGAAGTCTTATGTAGGCAATACTCCACCTGTTGACGGAGTAACACCCAACGAGATGGAGTACAGACCCACTGTAATTACAATAGATCGTGTACCTCCGATACAGCAAGAGCCGATTGACGAGCCTATTGACGTACCGAAGAAAAAGACAAGAGTATCGGTACCGCTTGTAATTTTGACGATACTTGCTGTTTTGGTTCTCGGTGCACTTGTTGCGGTTGGATATATAGATAGACAAAATAATATAGAAGTTCCGAATTTCATCGGGCAAAATATAGATGATGTTCTTTCGGATTCCGAATATGAGTTTGATTTTAATATAGTTAATATTTATAATCCCGATACGGATTTGGATATTATACTTGATCAAACACCCGTTTCAAGCGGTTCTCACCGTGTTAAAAAGGATTCCGAGGTCAGACTTACCGTAAACAGTCTTGATACAGAGGTAACCGTGCCGGTGCTTTCCAAGATGAGCCAATCGGTTGCGGTGAGTACACTGAAATCTATGAACCTTGAAAGTGAAATTGTGCTTGTGCATAACGATGACTACGACGAGGGCACAGTTATAAAAACAGAGCCTTCAAACGGCGAAAAGGTCAAGGTTTGTTCAACCGTTAAGGTCTATATTGCGGAAAACAGCGTTGCCGTGCCGAATGTTATAGGTAAAACGTATGAAGAGGCGGCGGCGGAGCTTGAGGCTGTTGGTCTGCACGCAGGCGAAGCAACATACGATTACAGCGAAGAGTACGATACGGGTTGTATTATGGGTCAGGGCATTAAGCAGGATGTGCTTGTTGAAAAGGACACATATATTTCGCTTGTCGTAAGCCAAGGCCGTCCATATGACGTAACGCTCAGCCAGACTGTTGATGTATCTGAGTTTAAGACACCGTTTAAAATTTCCGTAATGGTTGACGGTGCAGAGGAAGCCAAGAAAACATTCTATTCCTTGCTTTTCAGAAAAACCTACGATTTTGAAGTAGTGCGTCTTAACACAACGGGTGTAAAAACGGTAGAAGTTTATATTGACGGAGAGCTTTACCAAACTTATGAGTTTGATTTCAGAAACGGTTATGTAACATTGATTGAAACATACGAAATAAGTGCGGCAAAGGCATCGTCGGATGACGATGAAACGGCAAGCGATTCCGATACAGAATCAGACAGCAGTAAAGTGAATACGGAATCAACGTCTTCATCAAATACATCTTCCAACACATCGTCCGAGGAAGAAAACACTTCCTCCGCAGTATCCTCAAACAACAGCGATGTACCCACAGTTGCATTTCCGCTTGAAACATCGAGCGACGATGTTTTGTCGGACTGATTTGAAATTTAATATATTAAGATATCACAGCAAGAGCAATTTGTTCTTGCTGTTTTTCTTTACAATAGATATCTTAGCGTGTTATAATTAACTAAATATAATTATTTGAGTAAACTTGATTTTTATTCGGTTATGAGTAACAAGGTTATGTTTGATGAATTATAAAAACTAACCGAACGAATAAATAAAAAACAAAGGCGGTAGCAAGGTCGCCGAGATGAAAGCGAGCGACTTGAAACCCGCAGGGTTTCACCCAGATTCTAATTTCTTTAAAAAAGTGGACTGAAAGGACACTTTTTTATAGCACCGTTAGGTGCGTAGAAATTAGCATGCAGACGGATTATGCGAAGCATAATCGCAAGCCGCAAAGCGGATTGCTCAATAATTAACGTGATACGTTAATTATTGAATAGTATGTAGCGAGCGGCAAAGGACTAAGGTAGAAAAACCAAGTCGCAAACCCGACACGGGGGTGTCGGGGGAATTTGCCGTTTTCAGGCAATTTCCCATGACTTCGCTTTTGCCTACTTTTGCCGAACAGCAAAAGTAGGTGCCCCGCCCCGACATGAGGGGCAAAAGTATAGTAAATAGAGAACAGATTTTAAGCAAAGCTGAAAATCATAAATCGGCGAACAACAAACCACCCGTAAACAACATACCAAAAACAAAAAGTATCTGACGATTATAACCGTCAGATACTCCGGGGAGAACCACTGTCAGCAGGTTCTCCCCGTTCAAACTGCACGAAAGTGTGAAAATTCCTTTAGTGCCCCTCTCCGCTGAGTGGAGTATAAGGAGTTTCGCCGC
>JBGVDU010000367.1:0-1173 GCA_045119555.1 Acutalibacteraceae bacterium
TTATAAGTCATGCAAGATTGGTTAATTTTCACTAAAAAATCCGGCAAAATTTTTAGAGCCGCTGAAAAACCGCCCCTGCGAAGGGCTCAAATCGTGCTTTTCCCTTAAATAGAGAAACGTCGCTTGAGCAGTATGCACAAGAGGTCAACAGGAATAATGCACAAAATACAATCATATAATTTGTTTAAATGAGGAAATTATCAAAAATGTCGGGTTAATTTAAACAAAAATTTAGTAAGGTTTTAACAAGTTAGTTAAAAATTACAAAACCAGTTGCAATTTGCTCCGCTTTTTGATATTATTTAATTAGTGAAGCGGACTGCCCTTTGTGCAATTTGCTCCATCGAAAAAATATTTTTTTTGAAAGAGGGAAATTCCAATGAAAAAGATTCTCGCCATTTTATTGGCAGGCATGATGACCGCAACAGTCTTTGCCGGCTGCGGCGGTGGCAACACCGAGAGCAGCGGAAGCGGATCAGACACTCAGAGCAGCTCCGATGACGGCGGCGCTGAGGTTAAGGACGCTAACCTTGTAGATGTTTCCGTGTTCGGCGACGAGGACAACATCTCCCTGAAGGTATGGGCTCCCGATAAGGCCGTATCTCTTGTAAAAGAGCAGATCGAGGCCTTCAAGGCTGCTTATCCCGAAAAGACATTCACAAAGATCGAAGTTGTAGCACAGGGCGAAGGCGACGCGGGCACACAGCTCATGAACGACGCTTCCACCGCTGCTGACGTATTCAGCTTTGCATCTGACCAGCTCAACAAGCTCGTTGACGCTAAGGTTATCGCTCCCGTAGCGTTCGCCAAGGCTGTTACAGACATGAACTCCGAGGCTTGCGTTACCGCCGGTACTCTCCAGGATACCCTTTACGCTTATCCCGAGACCAACGATAACGGCTACTATCTCGTATACGACAAGACCGTTGTTTCCGACGAGCAGGCAGGCAAGCTCGAGGACGTTCTCGCTGCTTGTAAGGAAGCCGGCAAGAAGTTCATCTTCAACTGCGGCAACGGCTTCTACAGCTGCACATTCGCCTTCACCGCCGGCGTTAAGATCGACGGCCTCGAGGAAGACGGCGTAACCCAGAAGTTCACAGATTATGACGAGGCTGAGGCTGTCAAGACTCTGCAGGCGTTCTCCAAGCTCATGCACGAGTACAAGGGCACATT
>JBGVDU010000368.1:0-2204 GCA_045119555.1 Acutalibacteraceae bacterium
AATGGTTATGACATAGTTTTTCAAGAGTTCCCCTCCTTTGCTTCTTTCAAAAAACCGAGATTCCGTTTAAACATCCTTGTTTTAATGAATCGTCTGTCTTTTGACTGTCACTATTATATACGATTGACAGATTTTTTAACACCTCAATTTACAGTCATTTACCCTTAATTTACAGCTGATTTTTATAGGATTTTTCGGTTGCGGAGTATATTAATATTCTCTTTTGGAAAAACACCCGATATTTGCAGGTAAAAATCAGACCATACTTCTTCGGTGTTGACATACTTCCTCGGCGATGATATAATTTTTTTGACAAAAATACTTGTCATATTTTCACATTTTCAAAAATAACGAATAATCAGACATTCTCGGAGGTGCTTCCTAATGAGTAAGGAAAATAAGCGTGACGAAAACACTAATAGCAATATTAACTGCGGTAAGGTTGAGAAAATCACCTCTTGTGCTGTAATAATTTCCGCCTTTATCTTTGTGAGTGCAGTATCAATCACCCGTGCCGCAATGGGCTTGGACGTTGATTTTGGCACTTATGCCATGCTCTGCATAATAATGGCGGCTCTGCACATTCCCAAGGCAATTTACAATAAAGATAAAGGCGACATAATATTCTCCGTAATTTATGTTATTCTCTCGGTAATGAATATCATTATGTATTTTTACGGTTTGACTGTCGGGGCATAATTCCGATTGTACCTATTAGGCGAAATCCGCCTTATTATATTTATTGTCTATCACCCTTGCCGCTGGAATTGCGGTACTAAAAAAACAGGAGCATGTTCAAGCTTGAACCGCTCCTGTTTTTGTTTACTCACTCGTTCTCTTCAAATCGGCAGGCGACATGCCAAATTCATTTTTAAAAACTCTTGTAAAATAATCGGGATTTGCATAGCCTATCATATCGCTGATTTCATAAACCTTATAGCGTCCGCTCAAAAGAAGCCTTTTGGAATACTGCATTTTTATACTCGTAAACAGCTTGTTAAAGCTCATGCCCGTTTTCTGTTTTACTATTTTTCCGAAATAGTCCTTGCTGAAGCCAAGCGATTCCGCAATATCGTCCATTGAGGGCGTTGTGCCGAGTCTGTCTGCAATCTGATCACGCAAATTGCTTATGAATACATCGTTCATATCAGCATCTATATCGGCAAAGCAGGCATCAACCAAAGCTCTGTACTCGCACACCTCGGCAAACTCATTGAGTGCCGTGCGAACAAGCAAAAGCGTTTCATCGAGCGAGCTTTCCTGTATAGGCTTCATTATGTAGTCAACAGCACCGTATTTTAAACCCTCTCTTGCATACTCGAACTCACGGTAAAGGCTCACCAAAACTACAAATACATTCATATTTTCGGAGCGGATTTTCTTCAGCAGTGCAAGTCCGTCCATTCCGGGCATTCGTATATCGGTAAATACAACATCCACCTGCTTTGACTCCAAAATTTCAAACGCACTCCTGCCGTTTGAAGCCTCATAAGCGACTTCAAAACCATACTTCTGCCAGCTTGGCATATTTGCACACACACATCTTGCTATGTTGTCATCATCTACCAATAAGACCTTATACATTCTCGCTCAACTCCTTTTCAAGATAAACCTTAAGCTTTTTAAAATCAAGCTGTTCTACCGCCCTTTTAATCCTTACAAAATTCTCCGCCTTGCAGTTTCTTCGGAGCATTGATATATTCTCACCGAAGCAGTTGGCAATGGCAAAATCTCCGTTATCGCAGTATTCGAGCATTTTATTCAGTACAGCGATTCTGGAGTTTTTATTCTCCTTGCTGTGCTTGTCGGCAACAAATGTTTCGTAATACTCAGATACCTCAAAGTAGGTTTTTGTAAAGGTATCGGAAAATTCTCCATAGCCGTCAAAGCTGTTATTTTTAAGGGAGTCACAAAGAATATCACTCCGCTCAAAGAGCCTTTGACAGCACATGCTTCCCGCCGTTCCTTTAAGCTTATGCACCTGTTCATACGCTTCATTCACATTGTTTGAGGTCTTGAGCTTTTCAAATTTTTGTAAAAAATTATCATAGTCGGTAATGAACATGTTCATAACAAGCTCAAAAACATCGCTCTTTCCCCCAAGCTTTTTAATCAACGCTTCGGGACTGAAATACTGTGAAGCAACCTCCAGATGACTTTTCTTTTCGGAATCCGCCTCGGTGTAGTCGGGAAGATATTTTTTT
>JBGVDU010000369.1:0-3055 GCA_045119555.1 Acutalibacteraceae bacterium
AATGTTAAAACGACTTTCTAAGTCAATCAGAGAGTATAAGCTGCCGTCTATTTTGGCTCCGCTTTTTGTTATCGGCGAGGTTATACTGGACGTTATAATTCCTATGCTTATGGCTAATTTGATTGACTACGGCATAACTCAAAATAACATGCCGTACATCTATGAAACAGGAGCACTGCTTGTTATTTGCTGTATTGTTTCGCTTATCTTCGGTGCTTTGGCAGGTGACTTTGCCGCTAAGGCTTCGGCAGGCTTTGCGAAGAATTTGAGAAAGGATATGTATTACAATATACAAAATTACTCTTTCTCAAACATCGACAAATTCTCAACATCAAGCCTTGTAACAAGACTTACAACAGATGTTACCAATGTTCAAAATGCTTATCAGCAGATAATCAGAGCAGCATTCAGAAGTCCCGCAATGATTATTTTCAGTATGGTTATGGCATTTAGAATCAATTCAAAGGTAGCTTTGATTTTCCTTGGTGCCGTACCTATTCTGGCAATCGGTCTTGCTATTATTCTTTCAAAGGCTCACCCGATTTTTGAAAAAGTATTTAAGATTTACGATAAGCTTAATAATATCGTAGGCGAAAACCTCCACGGTATCAGAGTAGTTAAGTCATTCGTAAGAGAAAAGCACGAGAATGAAAAGTTCGGCAAGGTGTCTAAGGAGATTTACGACAACTTCATAAGAGCCGAAAGAATTATCACTTTCAACGCCCCATTGATGCAGTTTGTTGTTTATACCTCAATGATCCTTCTTTCCTGGGTCAGTGCACATCTTATTGTTACATCACACAACAATCCTGCCGTAGGTATGACAACGGGTCAGCTTACAAGCATGTTCACTTACCTTATGCAGATGCTTATGAACCTTATGATGATTTCCATGATTTTCGTTATGATTATCATGTCAAGAGCTTCATGCGAAAGAATCGACGAGGTTTTGACAGAGGTTTCCGATATCAAAAACGGCGAGAATCCCGTAACAAAGGTAAAGGACGGCTCTGTTAAGTTTGAGAATGTTTCCTTCAGCTACAACGGCGGAAAGAAATTCTGCTTGAGTGACGTCAATCTCGATATTAAGTCGGGCGAAACGATAGGTATCATCGGCGGTACAGGTTCTTCAAAGTCAAGCCTTGTTCAGCTTATCCCACGCCTTTACGATACCACAGAGGGTAAGGTTTATGTAGGCGGCTTAGATGTTCGTGACTACGATATTGAAACTCTCCGTAACGAGGTTGCAATGGTTCTTCAAAAGAACGTATTGTTCTCAGGTACAATCAAAGAAAATTTGCGTTGGGGTAATCCGAATGCAACAGACGAGGATATCGTAAGAGTTTGTAAGCTTGCACAGGCTGATGACTTTATCGAGAGATTCCCCGAAAAGTACGATACCTACATCGAACAGGGCGGTACTAATGTATCAGGCGGTCAGAAGCAAAGACTTTGTATTGCAAGAGCATTGCTTAAAAAGCCGAAGATTCTTATTCTTGACGACTCCACAAGTGCCGTTGACACAAAGACAGATGCACTCATCAGAAAGGCATTTGCCGAGGAAATTCCCGATACTACGAAGTTCATCATTGCACAGCGTGTTTCGTCAGTTGAGGACGCAGACAAGATTATCGTTCTTGAGGGCGGTAAGGTTAACGGCTTCGGCACACATGATGAGCTTATGAAAACAAATAAGATTTATCAAGAGGTTTATTATTCACAGGTGAAGGGAGGAAATGGTGATGAGTAAGAAAAACACAGCAAAGCAAATGCCTCCGACAAACAAACCTCAGGTTCCGAAAATTGACGGCAAAACAGTAAAAAGACTTATGTCTTATATCTTTTCAAATTATAAAGGTCGCTTTGCGGCAGTTATTGTGTGCATTGTAATAAGTGCCATTATAAGCGTGGCAAGCTCAATGTTTATAAAGGTGCTCATAGACGGTTACATCACACCGCTTCTTTCCGAGGTTAACCCATCATTTGCACCACTTGGCGGAATGCTTATATTTATGGCATGTGTTTATGTTATTGGTGTATTTTCCACCTTCCTATACAATCGTTTGATGATTACCATTTCACAGGGTGTTTTGAAAAAGATTCGTGACGATATGTTCGAGCACATGCAGACACTCCCGATTAAGTATTTCGATACTCACACTCACGGCGATATAATGAGCTATTACACCAACGATACGGATACTCTCCGTCAGATGATAGCACAGAGTATTCCGCAGATGATTTCTTCAATCATCACAATCGTTTCCGTGTTCTGCGGTATGCTTTACACAAGCTGGTATCTTACAATTATCGTTGTGCTTTTCGTTGTTCTTCAGATGTTTGTAGTTAAGGTAGTAGGCGGCAGAAGCGGTAAATACTTTGTGGCTCAGCAGCAGTCCATAGGCAAGGTAAACGGCTTCATTGAAGAGATGATTATAGGACAAAAGGTTGTTAAGGTTTTCTGTCACGAGGAAGAGGCAAAGGAGGACTTTGACAAGCTCAACGAGGAGCTTTTCGACACAGCATACAATGCAAATAAATTTGCAAATATTCTTATGCCTATTATGTTCAATATTGGTAACTTACAGTATGCCGTAATTGCCATTGTCGGTGCGATTATCAGCCTTTCTACGGGCGGACTTACGGTAGGTGCAATCGTTTCATTCCTTCAGCTTTCAAAAAGCTTCTCCGCCCCTATCGGCCAAGTTTCACAGCAGCTCAACGCAATCATCATGGCTCTTGCAGGTGCGGAGAGAATATTCACCCTTATGGACGAGGAGAGCGAGGTTGACGACGGTTACGTTACTCTCGTTAACGCAAAGCGTGAGGGCAATGAAATTGTCGAGTGCGAAGAGAGAACAGGCATGTGGGCATGGAAGCATCCTCACGGTGACGGCACGGTTACTTATACGGAGCTCAAGGGTGACGTTAGAATGTTTGACGTTGACTTCGGATATGTTCCCGAAAAGATAGTTCTTCACAACGTAACGCTTTATGCAAACCCGGGTGAAAAGGTTGCTTTCGTTGGTGCAACGGGTGCAGGTAAAACGACTAT
>JBGVDU010000370.1:0-2481 GCA_045119555.1 Acutalibacteraceae bacterium
TTGCGTTGGTGAGCTTCTTTGGGAGCGTGAGTGCAACATCACAGAGGAAGTTATTGCAAGACAGATTAAGCTTGACCTCTTTGACGTTTCAGCTGAGGACGTTAAGAAGACAATCATCGCTTACGAGCCTGTTTGGGCTATCGGTACAGGCAAAACAGCTACTGCTGAGCAGGCTGAAGAGGTTTGTGCATTTATTCGTGCTACTCTTGCTAAGCTTTACGGACAGGATGTTGCAGATGCAGTTACAATCCAGTACGGCGGTTCTATGAACGACGGCAACGCAGCTGAGCTTCTCAGCAAGACAAACGTAGACGGCGGTCTTATCGGCGGTGCTTCCCTCGTTGCAGAGAAGTTCGCAGCTATCGTTTCTGCGGCTAACGCTTAATTTACGGGAGTTTGTTTTACTATGAAAAAACCTTTAATTTTAATGATTTTGGACGGCTTCGGAATTGCTCCCGAAGAGGGCAATGCTATTAAAGCAGCTAAGAAGCCTAACCTTGACAGACTTTTTGCAGAAAACCCCGTTACTCAGATCGGTGCTTCGGGCATGGACGTAGGTCTTCCCGACGGTCAGATGGGTAACAGTGAGGTTGGCCATACAAATATGGGTGCAGGTCGTGTAGTTTATCAGGAGCTTACAAGAATCACAAAGTCTATTTCCGACGGTGATTTCTTCAACAACGAGGCTTTGCTTGAGGCTGTTGAGAATTGTAAGAAAAATAATTCTGCACTTCACCTCATGGGCTTGCTTTCAAGCGGCGGTGTTCACAGCCATAATACACACCTTTACGGCTTGCTTGAGCTTGCTAAGAAGAGCGGCCTTGAAAAGGTTTACATTCACGCTTTGCTCGACGGCAGAGATGTTCCTCCGTCAAGTGCTAAGGATTTTGTTTCCGAACTTGTTGAAAAGACAAAGGAAATCGGTGTAGGAAAGGTAGCTACTCTTATCGGCCGTTACTACGGTATGGACAGAGATAACAACTGGGACCGTGTAGAAAAGGCTTATGCCGCTATGGTTTATGGCGAGGGTAATCAGTGCGACTGCCCTGTTAAGGCTATGGAGGAATCCTATGCAAACGAGGTAACAGACGAATTCGTTATCCCGACAGTTATCGACAAGGACGGCACAGTTAAGGCTAACGATTCCTTGGTATTCTTCAACTTCCGCCCCGACAGAGCAAGAGAAATTACAAGAACCTTCGTTGACCCCGATTTCAAGGGCTTCGAGAGAAGAAACGGTTTCTTCCCTGTTAAATATATATGCTTCACACAGTATGATGCAACAATGCCTAATGTTTCCGTAGCATTTAAGCCGCAGTCACTCAACAATACTTTGGGTGAGTACATTTCTTCAAAGGGTATGTCACAGCTTAGAATTGCCGAAACAGAGAAGTACGCTCATGTAACATTCTTCTTTAACGGCGGTGTTGAAAAGACTTACATGGGTGAAGACAGAATCCTTGTTAAGTCACCAGCTGTTGCAACTTACGATATGCAGCCCGAAATGAGTGCATACGAAGTAGCAGATAAGTGTGTTGAGGCTATCAAGAGCGGCAAGTACGATATGATTATTCTCAACTTCGCTAACTGCGACATGGTTGGTCATACAGGTGTATTTGAAGCGGCTGTTAAGGCTGTTGAAGCTGTTGATGAATGTGTAGGCAAGGTAACAGACGCTATTGCTGAAATGGGCGGTGTTTCCCTTATCACAGCAGACCACGGTAATGCTGATAAGATGTTTGAGAGCGACGGTTCTCCGTTTACTGCTCATACAACAAATCCTGTTCCGTTCTGCGTTGTAGGTTATCCCTGCAAGCTTCGTAAAGGCGGAAAGCTCGCAGATATCGCTCCGACAATGCTCCAGATTATGGGACTTGAGCAGCCGACAGAGATGGACGGAAAGAGCATGATTCTTTAATAATATACACTTTTCAAACTATACTTTATTAAGAGCCACCCGAAAAGGTGGCTCTTTTTGACTTGCGTTTTTAAATAGGTTTTAATTATTTTCGGGAATTAACTTTATTTTATCAATGATTTATTAAATTAATGTGATGTTGATTATTAACAACAAATTAGATAAAATTCGTATAAATTTCTACAAGTTATAAAGCAAAATTTCGACATAGAAAAATTATTCCAAAAATTAAAATTATAGGTGAAGTTTGCACAAAAAAAGAAACATTTCCTTAATTTTCTATTACTAAAAATTTCATGAATTACGATATTCTAAACAAAAAATAAAATTTTGATGAAAATTTTATTGTCAAAGCTTTATAGACGGTGTAAATAATTTGTAAAATTGTTCTATTGCAATTCGTAGTAATATGTGGTAAACTAAGTCCATAACAAAAAAATGCATGCGTTTTGTTATGAAATCAGTTATTTTCGTGTTTGCGAAAATTTGCTTTACTGATTTTGCCGAATTTTCGCGGACACAGGACAAGAAAAGGAGGATTTTAACTATGAACACTACAACAA
>JBGVDU010000371.1:0-4100 GCA_045119555.1 Acutalibacteraceae bacterium
TATATTAATTTATTTTTATACCGCATTCGCGGCAAGGAGGAAAAGAAATGTCAAACGCAAAAATTTTCTATCAGTCAGATTGTAACCTCTCACTTTTAGACGGTAAAACAATCGCTATCGTAGGTTACGGCAGCCAGGGCCACGCTCACGCTCTTAACCTTAAAGAGTCGGGCTGCAACGTTATTATCGGACTTTATGAGGGCAGTAAGTCTTGGGCTAAGGCTGAGGCTCAGGGATTTAAGGTTTACACAGCTGCTGAGGCTGCAAAGCTTGCTGACATCATCATGATTCTTATCAACGACGAGAAGCAGGCTGCTATGTATAAGAACGACATCGCTCCGAACCTCGAGGCAGGCAACATGCTTATGTTCGCTCACGGCTTCGCTATCCACTTCGGTCAGATCGTTCCGCCGGCAGACGTTGACGTTACAATGATCGCTCCTAAGGGACCGGGTCACACAGTAAGAAGTGAGTATCAGGCTGGCAAGGGTGTTCCTTGCTTGGTAGCTGTTCAGCAGGATGCAACAGGTAAGGCTAAGGATATCGCACTTGCTTACGCTCTCGGTATCGGCGGTGCAAGAGCAGGCGTTCTCGAAACAACATTCAGAACAGAGACAGAAACAGACCTCTTCGGTGAGCAGGCCGTTCTTTGCGGCGGTGTTTGTGCACTTATGCAGGCTGGCTTTGAAACACTTTGCGAGGCAGGTTACGACCCAAGAAACGCTTACTTCGAGTGCATTCACGAGATGAAGCTCATCGTTGACCTTATCTATCAGTCAGGCTTCGAGGGTATGAGATATTCTATCTCCAACACAGCTGAATACGGCGACTACATCACAGGCCCGAAGATTGTTACAGACGAAACAAAGAAGGCTATGAAGAAGGTTCTTTCCGACATTCAGGACGGTACATTTGCTAAGGACTTCTTGCTCGACATGTCCGCAGCAGGCGGTCAGGCTCACTTCCGTGCTATGAGAAGAAAGGCTGCTGAGCATCCGGCTGAGGTTATCGGTGAGGAAGTTAGAAAGCTTTACAGCTGGTCTAACGAGGACAAGCTCATCAACAACTAATTTGTTGCAAACAGCTTATATATTTAAAATTAAGGCAGATCATTTTGATCTGCCTTTTTTGTGTTTAAAGCTCTCATTACGAATGATATGTTTTATGCTAATATTAAAACATCAAAGAAATTCTTTGATAAATAGGAAGGTAAAGGATGAATAAAAATGAAATTTCACGTTATTGGCAACACGACTGCACCTAAGATGATTTTAATTCACGGTATGCTTACACCCTGGACGGTTTGGACACCGCAAATTGAACATTTTTCCAAAAACTACTGTATCATCGTCCCCGAGCTTGACGGGCACGAGATACAAAATTCGAGCGAGTTTGTGTCTATTGAAAAAGAAGCGGAGTTGATTGAACGCTACTGCCTGGAGAATAATTACAAGCAAATTTTCGCCCTCTGCGGTCTGTCTATGGGCGGTGCGATTGCACATTTGCTATGGAAAAGAGGAAAAATTTCCGTTAAAAATTTAATTCTCGACGGTGCCCCCTTAGTTCCCGCAAACGCTCTCTTGAACAATGCTATGACGAGCAATTATTTAAACATCGCAAAAAACTCCAAAAAGCGTGATGCGAAGGTTATTGAAAACTTCAAAAAATACTTTTTGCCCGAAAAGTATTTAGATGACTACCTTGCGTTCATTGACCATATCAGTGAAAACTCAATAAAAAACATGATAAAAACTGTATCGGCAAGCAGGTTAATTGTTGACGGTGTCGGCAGTGATACAAACCTTGTTTATCTGCACGGAACTGCTTATAATGAATATCTTTCAAAAAAATCGGTTAAGCTTATCAATAAACATTATCCTGCCGCAAAAATCATAACATTTAAGGGCGATCCCCACTGCTATAAGGCAATTTACAAGCCCGATGAATGGATAGCTTCGGTTGAAGATAGTTTAATACTAAATTCTAAATAAAATACTTTAATTATAATTTGTGTTAAAATCTTGATACAAACCGACAAATATTTTCCCGTGACACAATACAAATTAACAAAAGCAAAGGGAGCAGATTTTAACGTCTGCTCCCCTTTTAATTTAGAAAATTGAATTAAAAATACGAATCAATTAATAACTATTACCCACTTATAGCTTGAACCGCCGCATTGAATTGCACCTACGCAAATAGTAGAAAATTTGTCGGACATCAACAATGTATATATCTGATTTTCTCCGCTGAAATCCTCCTTCAAGGATTTTAAACATTTCTTTCCGTTCATGTCTTCAACGCTGTAAAACTGATACGGTTGAACGGAAGGATTATACTCCAAATTGAACTCTTCAAAGATAGTCACAAACGATGAGCCGTCGGGACGTATCGACACACTGCCGTTCATAACCTCAACCGCTCTCTGATGTCCTGCTGCAAGCATTGCATCGTTATACTCAAAAGGCTCCAAGCCGTTTGCCACTCTCTCCTCATTTAACGCATCAAGAAATTCTATTCTTGCCGAAATATTCGGAGAGTAGGTATCCACCGTGCTTTTATCAAGACAAAGAAACTTCTGAACCTCGAACGCATCCAATGAAGAAACTGTGCCGTCACTGTTAAAATCGCCCGAATAGCTTTGATCGGAGGTTGGCGAAATACTGCCTACCGTAATTTTCTGAATTAGCGTTGCATCTCGCAGAGTAATTCTGTTGTCGCCGTTTATGTCGCCCTTGATAGTCGTTGCCTCCGCCGTAATTGCCGCACAGCTAACCGATGCAAGCACTGCACCGAGAGCAAGCAAAACACTTATTGCTTTTTTCATGGGTAACCCCTCCTGCCTCTTTTGAAAATAGCATACTTATAATTTTATAATACACTATTTAAATTTCAATGTCAACCGATTAGACTAAAAAACACTTTATATCATCGCAAATTTATGAAAATTGCCGCAAGCTTATTGTTTGATTTATTCACGGTACTGCATTCGGCTATTGACTTATTCATCATCGAC
The DNA here is from genome assembly GCA_045119555.1 of Acutalibacteraceae bacterium. Classification (GTDB taxonomy): domain Bacteria; phylum Bacillota; class Clostridia; order Oscillospirales; family Acutalibacteraceae; genus RUG592. Next base: position 3,017 of record JBGVDU010000371.1, read on the forward strand.
TTATATTGTGAATTTTTTATTTGCCGATAAATGTTGATAAGCGATTTAAAATTGCGAAAAAAATTGAAATTGCATTGAAATCCATGTATTTTTATGTTATTCTTAAATTGGTATATTTTAGTTGATTGAAGAATACGATTAATGTTTTTATAGAAATAAACGGAGGAAAGGTCAAGTATGAAAAAACAAAGAAAAAAAGCAAGACATCAAGCACCTAAGAAAAAATCCAATGCCTTAGGCATTTTTATTGCGATATTGTGTGTGCTTTTGGTAGCCGCTTACGGTGCGGTCGGTATATATTTTTCCAAGCATTTTATTAACGGAACCTTGATTAATAATTGCAATGTTTCGGGTATGACTCTTGAACAGGCGAAGGAGGCTCTTATTGCGGCAAGCATTGACTACGAGCTTGTGCTTGAAGAGCAGGACGGACTTCAAGAATCAATCACAGGTTCGGATATCGGACTTAACGCGGAAATATCCGATGAATTTGACAATTTTCTTACCGAACAGGGCGGTTTTACCTGGATTCTCTACATTTTTGGAACAAAGGAATACACCCTCGAAGAAAATATGCTGTCTTATACATACGACGAAGACAAGCTTGATGAAATCATTGACGAACTCGACTGCGTAGACCCCGAATATCCCGTTGAAGCAAGCGATGCAGAGTTAGTTCTCATGGAAGGCGAATTCAGAATAATTCCCGAAACTGAAAGCAACATCGCCCACAGAGATGAACTTGAAGATAAGATTAAAATAGCAATCGAATCGCAGGCAGGCTCAATCAACCTTAAGGATGAAGGCTTATACGATGAGCCGACTATATATTCCGACGATCCCGATTTGGTAGCAAAGAAGGCCGCCTGTGACGAAATAGTAAATATGACAATCACTCTTGTTTTTGGATATACAGAGGAAAGCGTCGATATTCAAACCATTTCAACATGGGTCAACATGGAGAAGCTCGACAATGGCGAATACACAATCACTGCAAACGAGAAAAAAATCACATCATACATTTCCGAAATTGCAGACAAGTACAATACCGTTGGTGTACCTAAGAAATTTGCCACAACAGGTG
>JBGVDU010000372.1:0-9534 GCA_045119555.1 Acutalibacteraceae bacterium
CCGTCTGTATAGCTTTTTAAATGTTTTCGGGCAAAAGTCCTTGTGTTCTCCGCTTATCCACGGCTCAAGCCACTTGCCCTGTGCGTTTACGTTTCCGCCGTGGCTCTTACCCTCGCTGTCAAACCATTCATCACGGTGGAAGTTATACTCAGGGTGAAAATACAGTCTGCGTGCGTAAGGTGTGCTTGAAACAAGAGATACTACACCTTGAGCACGCCTGCTTGTATCCACAAAAGTACTCTCGTTTTGCAAACAACCCGTATCACGGGGCATAACCTGTGCTTGTACAACCTCGGTGTGCAATGCTTCGGCAGTTTGCTCCAACGCTGTTATTGCTAATTCTGTTAGCTGTTGTATCCTTGCGTGGTCAACTATTACTCTTGATGTAACCTGCATATTTCACCTCTTTTTTTTGCATGAAAAAAGCACCCTGCATTTCTGCAAAGTGCTTTGATATATTCGATAAAAAATTAAAACAAATCGCTGTGCGTGCCTGTTCGAGAAGCAACCAGTACAAGCCTGTTATTATCTATCTTGTAAACAAACAACCAATCCGGTTGAATATGGCATTCGTGAAAACCTGTATAATTTCCCAAAAGCAAGTGATCTCGATATTTCTCCGCAAGCGGTTTTTCTTCAAGCAGGGTTTCAATAACTTCCTGAAGCAAAGACATATTACAACCACGCTTTTTCATAAGTTTATAGTCTTTGCGGAATTTTGAGGTTGTTTCAAGTTTCAGCATTTTTTAATCCTCTTCTTTTTCCAAATCCGCAAAAAGCTCCGCAGCACTGTTGTACGTTTTTGCTTCAATTTTACCGTTTATTATATCCTCGGCTTCACGCATTGCCGCTTCCGTTTCTGCATTATACTTACGAATCACAAAAGGAATGCCATTAAATTCAATAGCCTGCTGAATAAAAAGGTTAATAGCTGTACTCATATCCATACCTAACGAGGAAAACAGCTCTTGTGCTTTTGCTTTTTTATCTGCGTCAATTCTGATATTGATATTTGACATAGCCATAACATCATCTCCTTGCCATTATAATAGCACATTGTTATAACATTGTCAACACTTTTTATTAATTACACTATATCCAACCTCGTAAAATTCACCGTTCCGTCGGGATTTCTTGCTTTTTCGCCTTGAAATATTCGTCGCTTTACCCAGAAAACCTCAATCTCTCCGTTTGAAATTGTCGGCAAATCGGGGGCGATGTCGCCTATAAAATACGCCTGTGCGGTAAGCTGTACGGCTTGTTTGTCGGCTGTTATAACCGTTTTTGCCTTGTCCTGATAGTTGCACACGGCAGTGATTTTCAAGGCTTCGAGGGGTTCTCCGTCCTCGGACAGTCCCTCTCTGTTAATCGTTACGGTTATGGGCGTTTTGCAGACGGATTTTAGTATCAAGCACGGGTATTTCATCGTCTTATCCCCCCATAACACAAGCCTGTCTGCATAAGCAGATTGTATGTATCACGGCGGATTGCGATGCCGCCTATAACCGCAACATTCCACGAACTGCCGAACTGCATTGACACACCGTTTACCGAATAGCTTTGCAGAACGTTGTTGATTAAATCAGCATTTTCGTACTCGAAATTCGCCATAGCAAAGCAGACTGTTTTTATAATATCTTGCTGAAATTCTGTAAGATTTTCAAAGCCTCTTGCGATAATTCTATTGAATGTCAAGCTGTCGATGCGACGGCTTGCTTGGATTAGATATTTTTCAATATTTTCATCATTTAAACCGCCACAATCGAAGTATTCCTCAACGCTTAAATAAGGCTTGTACATAAAGTCACCTTATTTCTTTTTCATTTTCTCAAGCTCCGACTTTAGAACCTCGTTTTCGGCGATAACCTTTGCATACTCGGAGTAAGGAACAGTCGATATAGGTGAACGCTCGATAATATCGCCCTTGCAATCGACATTTGTGTCGGTCACAAAAGTGCTTAATCAACAAATTTTCTATGTTTTTGTGCATACTAAAATCGTAATGCCTCATTGTTCGCTAACAAGAGAGTAGCTACCGCAGGCAGTACCTTTACTTCTTCGGCATTTATGGAACATCCTTTTGATACCCTAACTACAAAGTCTGTTAAGGCATCTATAATTAGCTTTTCTTGTTCTTTATCCATATTATCACCTTCTAAACAAGGGTATAAAAATACCGCCTTGATTGCTCAAAGGCGGTATTACTTATTTATTTTCCTCGAAACACACATTGTTAGCACATTCCGATAATTCTTTTACATTTATCTTACCCCAAAAATACTCTTTAGGTATTCCGTCGGGGAATGCTGTACAACAAAGTTGACCATTCTTTTTTTTCTTGAAATCTATATGTTTACAAGAAGTACAATCAGGAATGATAACAGACATCATTTCAGCCACCTTTCAACATGAGTTTCAACCAATTCTCTTACCGACTCAGGAACTTCTTCGCCATTTATGGAACATCCTTTTGATACCCTAAGTACAAAGTCTGTTAAGGCATCTATAATTAGCTTTTCTTGTTCTTTATCCATATTATCACCTCCTAAACAAGGGTATAAAAATACCGCCTTGATTGCTCAGAGGCGGTTTAGTTTACTATTCCTTTTGCCTTCAATTCCTTTAACTCAGCTTCTGTAATTTTCACGGGTTTCAAAGGCTCTGACATTTTTTCTTTCCAGTCTTTTTGTTCCTCAGCTGACATTTCTTCTAAATCGTTCATACAATCACTTCCAGTTCTATTTTATTATCGCTCATTGATAATATTCGATAGGCACAATCTTTATCAATAAGGAACTCTCTTTGTTTTGGAAATCTGCTAAGCTGTTCAATATACGCACCTTTTGTGCCTTTCCTTGCATATATTATCATTTTATACTCTTCGTTTAAAGCACCTTTACTTGAAACTGACGTACTAAAAAATTGTTTTGGAAGAAAAATATCACCAACTTTAAAAGATTTAAAATGATTTATGTTCACACTCCTATAACATACTATGTCGCTACCAAGTGAATTTTTCTTTAATGCACTTGAAATAACTTGTGCATAGTAATCAAGGGTTGAATTTTTATCAATTTCTCCTCTTAACATAGCATTCAGTCGCTGATAAAATTTATTGTTCTTTTTATCACCGCTGTTTTGGGTATATTTTTTTATTGCCCGGATTTCTTCAGAATTAAGCGTATCTATCCATTTAGTAGCTTCACTTCTTAAAATATTCACTACTGAACTTGGAGATAAAGCGTTAAATCCTGTTAACTTCTCTGCAACACTCTCCTCCGTTTTTATTATACCACTTTTCCCCGAATTTGCAACCCCAACAGCACCTTTTAGATTAGATTTTTCAACATCTTTTGCCTGTTGCCGTGTAAAACGTTCAGGCTTTGGTGTGTTTTCGAGGACGTTCTTTCGCTCTTCCGGAGTGAGTGCATAACTCTTTTTGCTCCACACATCTTGCCTATATTTATCCGTTACATATGTAACAGTACAAGTGCAGTTGTCGTGCCTTGCGTAAACATCAGGCGGTACACCATTAGGATATTCATACTGCCCCGCAAGGGCGCTGCACCATGTGCAGCAGTTGCCGTCCGTTTCTCTGATTATGTACGGTTTGAGTCCTGCATCACTGCGAAATTCCGCATTAGTCTCCACATAGTCGTTGTAAAAGCTTTCTGTTACATTACGAATGGGTGAATCAAGCCTGCGTTCTATCGTGCTCCAGTCTACTGTTTCATCGGATACGGCATTAACAATATTGTGTACTCTCTCGGCAGGAAAATCAGCTTTCTGTGGCTCAATTTTTATACTCTTTTTATTGTCAACGCTTTCCTGAACTGCCTGAGCAGTGACATTGATAAGGTCGTAGTTATCCTTTAGTGAACCTGTAAGAAACGTATTTGCAATATTATAATAAAGCCTGCCGTTTGGGAGCTTATCGGGTGTGACATTGACGGCGATGAGCCGTGACAGAGCGTTTCCAAGCTGAGTAGAAAGATCTGAAACATCGTTAAAATTAGCTTTTCCATTCTCGGCCTTAGCAATTATCTCAGCGATTTTTCCCTTGCCGCTTATCTCAGAAGCCATACCCAAACGGATAACCTTGAGAATATCCTCGCCAATGTCGTTACTCATTATTGCCCTCCACACCCGTCAGTTGTCGGATATTTGATGCACCAAGATAATCAGGTACGGCTTGATTGATTTTTATAATTGCATCACCTAACGCACCAAGTGCAGCGGAATCGGGTTCAAAGATTGGCTGCCAGACGGGAATTGTATTACAAAAAGCCTTACGGTCATATTCCATATTATCACGAACACAAGCGGCAAGATAGCCGACATTTAAAAGCCCGCTGCCGAATGTTCTCTGAGCCTTTCGTGCAGTCAAGCGTAAATTTTCGTGACTTGCTTTAATTGATTCCGCTGAGGACGGATTATTTGTAACAAAACCCAAATCATCAAGAGTAAGCCCTGTTTCTGCGGCAAAAAGACTTGCAATGCTTTTAAGTTGCTCAATGTATGGTGCCATGCTCTGTTGTTGAAACTGCCCTACCGTCGGCTTGTCGTTGTCCTCATCCTTATCAATTCTCAAAAAACTGGACATTGAAGCAAGACGGTTGTTAAACTCTGCGTCCTCACTCATACCGAGAACATATTTTTGAGGGAACGAGTAAAATTCCGCTGACACCTCGGAGCGTTTGAGCGTTCTGAGTGCCGTTTGTGTAAGCTGCATACACGCCCGTGAAATACGGCTATGACCGAACGGTCTTACTGCATCGGGACGGTTAATTATAGGCACAAGCAGTGCATACGGTGCAGGATTGTCTATGATTTCCGGCTCTGCCTGCCCTTTGCGATAGTATATGGTGCTGTCCGATGTGAAGTATGCTTCAAGCGTAGGCGACATATATTCGTCCCGTTCTAAAACCGCATACCCCTCGATGAGCATATTTGTAATCGGGTCAATAACGCCTGTCGCATTACCACCATCAATCACCTGGATGCGTGGGTAGCCGTCGCTGTCAGCAGAGATGTAAATAAAACTGCAAGAGGATATTAGTGCGGACAAAACCGCACTGTCTACAAATATATCACGATTGTTAAAATTAAAAATTTGATTCAGCATAAAATCGTCGTGCTCAAATCTGTCAAAAACAACTCTGTCTGCTAATGTATCGACTGCCTTCGCACACCAACCGATAACTTCTTTTATGTTTTGAAATTTGGGCGGTATCAAACCATCAATATCCTGCACAAGGTTTTTCATCTCGTAATATTTGTATCTCAGCAAAACCCTCGCACGTCTGTTATCAAGCTTCCTTTGCAGGTATTCAATGCCTTTATAATCCATTTTATCACTTCCTTGCGTTTAAAAATAAATAATTTGCGAGAAATATAAGCAGTGGCGGGTGTGAAGGTGAAAGCAGGGGGTGCGGAGGGTACCTCCCCCCATACGGTAAATACCCTAAACGCTTTTCCAATCGTAAGTCTGCGGCAGATTTCGATTAGACACAAGCTCTGTGCCATTATCAAAATGCTGCTTTTCTACAAGTTTATCGGACTTCTGTCTATTGCAAGTCCAATGTGCAAGCTGCAAGTTTGCAATATCTGACGGATGTCCGCCTTTTGCTACCGGTATGATGTGGTCAATGCACGCTGACAACGGATGTGGGTATTTAAGTCCGAAGTCAACGGGTTGGCCGCAGATTCCACAAGCAGTCTGAGTTGATTTGAGTTTTGTCAAGGGTATTTTCTGCCAAAGTTGTTCTTTCCTTTTCGTTCATAACTACAAAACCATTAAAAAATTGGTTCTTCACGGAAAAATGTGGGATATACAATTTTCTGGCTTTAAATCATACTGTCGCCCGCAACCGCGGGCAAAGCAATCCGCTAACAAGAGGAGCTATGCGCTGCTGAAAATATTAGCTTCTTCTTTAAATATTACCCCACAAAAAACCGTGAAGAGCGAAAAAATTTACACAGTAATACTGCTCTATTTATATATATCTCAACATTATTATTAAATAAACTAAAAGAGTTTCAATAAGTATAGTACACTATTTTATATGGTTTATAATTTGTATGTTTTGACATTTTATAGAGTGATGGATTTAAAACGTCAAAATCGAATAGGTTGCGTAATAATATAATCAATTGGTCTTTAGTCTATATAAAAGATCATGTGCTCAACGGATAGCAATACATTTATAGATAATAATAATCAAAAAAACCAAACCTATTGACAAATATCGAATTCCGATATATAATAAATATTGGAATTCGATATTTGTATTTGGAGGTCTATATGGGAAATAAAACTTTAACATACGGAAATGTGGATATGCTTGTACTTAAACTTCTCGAAAATCAAGATATGTATGGCTATCAGATTATTGAACAGTTGGAAAAACAATCTCAAAATGTTTTTAGTTTATCAGCCGGCTCACTCTATCCCTTGTTACATAATCTTGAAGTCAAAGATTATGTAGATACTTATGAGGGTGACAATAACAGTAAGACACCAGGAAAAAAAAGAAAATACTATCATATTACTGAAAAAGGAAAAAAATATTTACAGAAAAAATCAAATGAGTGGGAATTATATTCGAGCGCAATTAATTCTATCCTTTTTCTGGAGGAAGGGACACCAGCTTGAGCCAGTATCATTCTGTTGAAGAATACATCAATGAGGTACAAAAGCATATTCGTTGGAAACGTGCAAGAAATATTGCTACTTTAGATTTGAAACAACACATACAGGATCAGTTTGATGTCTATACCAGCAAAGGTATGGAAGCTAATCTTGCATTAGAAAAATCCTTATGTTCTATGGGTAATCCTGAAACGATTGGAAAAGAATTAGATTGTGCTTACAGACCAAAAATTAACATCATACTGATTGAATTGACAATAGCGTTTCTATTGTTGGGTTTAGCTATAAATTACTTATTAGAAGGCCAGTTCAGCAAAAACAGTTTTATTGCGATTGCCATTGGTTCCTCATTAGCTGTTGCTTTGTATTTTTTCGATTATACTGTTCTACTTCGCCATCCTTTAGCTATTTACATAATGCACCTTTTTATATCTACCAGTATATTTGCTTTTGAAGCGAGGAACGGTTTAAACTGTATCGGATATAATTATACATTCTACACCTTGCTGTTATTTCCGATTTCGCTGTCGGTAATAGCTTTATTCCTTAAAGGAAGAAATAAGAGGTACGGTTTGTTCTTATTTACAACATTTGCCGTTCCTCCACTCATATTATCTTTTTTGATTAGTTCTGTACCCACGATAACGATAATATTGACAATCTATGCTGTAATTGTTTTTTGGGGAATAAAAAGAAACTGGTTTATTATATCAATCCCTTGCGTATCTATGACTGTCACTATAATTATCTCAATTCTGATAATTATATATTTTCTATTTTCTTTTTTAAATCTAAAAATACCTAGTTTAATCTCATATGATTCTTTTTTTCAACAGAAAATCATTGACTCTGTTAATGCTACCGGTTTTTATGGTACTGGAGATTATCAAATTGAATCAACTATGGAAAGACTGCTGTTAGAAAAACATCCGTTTATTTTACTGTTGCAAAAATATGGTTATTTGGGCGTAGGATGCATATCGGTTATTTTTATCGGTTTATTGCTGGTTATGGCTAATGTTGCTCGTAAGCAAAAAACGGAGATTGGCAAAATAACAGCATGGATTACTTTGTTTATCATATCTTTTCAGTTGTTAGGTTCCATAATTTGTAATTTTAAATATTTTGGAGAAATGAACATAAGCATTCCTTTCTTGGCAAATGGAGGGGTGTTTACAATAATCGATTTGTTTTTAATTGGCATTATCCTGTCTGTAAACAGACATGAGGACATTGTAAAGGAATGGATAAAACAAAAATCGAGGAGACGTGAGCATAATGTTTGAATATATCATAAACTCTATTCCTTATATGTTGTGTTTCATACCGTTCTATGTCATTATTAGATTTACAACATTTCATCTTAAAAAGAGCAAGCCCAAAAATTGGTTTCACGAAATAGGATTATTGTTGTTTGTTGTGTATTGTTTTGGTGTAGCTTCCCAAACCTGTATTCCAAAAATAGAGTTTGGAAATACAACAAAATTTTTTATAAGCCAAAACATTTTCGGGGAAGTCAATTTAATTCCCGGTAAGGTAGTTATTGATACTTACAATGAGATTAATACAAATAATAATTTCGCTTACTTAATTATTAATACAATTGGTAATATATGTCTTTTTATCCCGATAGGCTTCTCTATATCAGTCCTTTGGAAAAACATATCCGCAAAGAGGACTGTTATAATAGCTTTATTATTCTCATTATGTATTGAATTACTTCAATTACCTCAGGCTCGCGGAACCGATATTGACGACTTGTGGTTAAATGTGTTCGGAGCCTTAATCGGATATTTAATCTATATCTTGTTGTCAAAAGCTCCTAGTATTCAAAACTTCTTGCATAAGTTTAAAGTTAAATAACAATGTTTTCAAGAGCAATGTTTTAGTGCGCACAAAACCGAGCTATTGAAATAGATTTTTATAAACATTCGGAAAGAAGGATAAATATTAATGATTAGAAGATTATTATCAATTATTATGGTGATTGCCATAAGCTTGTGTGTTATTACTACAAGTGCCGCTGAATTATCTGCAAAAGTAGAACTCAATTCAGAAATGAGTTCAAATTATAAAATCCAAGATTACCAAAAAGCAATTGAAAGAATTAACGAGAGATATGGAACAAGTGTACATTTTGCTTCAGAATCAGAGATAGAGAAACTGAGTTTAGAAGCAACTCCTATAGACATTTCACCCGATGAATTTGAAAAGTACATATCAAAGCTTGTTGAGATTAATGATGCTGCCAATAAAGAAGCTGATGCACTGTCCGCAAAAGTATTAGTAGCCAGAGAAAAACACAATGTTACAATTGGTGATGTGGATTCACAAAAAGAAATATTAAGATCCTCATATACTGTAACTAGATCAAAAAAGTTCCCGGTGCTACTGTATATCTAAACGCAACTGTCAATAATAACAGTGGATATTGGAAGTACAGTTCATTTAATTATCTGAATACAACATAAGTTGCTGGTGTGAACAGTGCACCTCCCTTTTATCTTGAGTATTATACAAAGTCATTGATCGATGCCGGGAGAACGTATTCTATTAATCTTTATGGAGAGACTATTGGAAACCACGGTGTGATAATAGACAACAATGCACATCGATATGTTGAATTTTGGGCAGGAAGTGGAATTTAACGGTAAACTATCTTTATTGTCAGCTTTAAATAAATTAATAGTATATTTTCAGATCTAATATAACAATAGACTGCAGGGGCAGAGCAACCTACTCTGCCCCTGCAGTCTATCGAAAAAATCTAGCGATACCAATTATCGTTCCTGCTCGTGAGGTTTTCTGTTTTTCTGCTGTTGATGTGCTTGCTTGCGCTGCTGATAAGCGTATTCACGGACAGATTGCATATCAATATCATC
>JBGVDU010000373.1:0-3831 GCA_045119555.1 Acutalibacteraceae bacterium
CGAAAGGTTCAGTCTGTTCTCGGCTTGGAATTCAGAAAGCCGACTCAAAAGGAAGAAGAAAATTATACCCGCTGGATTAAGGAATGGAAATTCACCGATGATATGATAAAAGAGGCTTATGATATCTGCGTAAATGCCAAGGGTAAATATATCCCGAACTACGTTAATACAATTCTTATGAGATGGTATCAAAGCGGAATAAAAACAGTTGAACAAGTGAGGGCCGAGCGTTCAAAATCTCCTTCAAAGCAAAATTCAAACAACGGCGGAAATGACAACGGAAGAAAATCCTCTTTTGATATAGGCGATCTGAACGGTCTAAGTATGTTCAACGATTAGGAGGGTTTTCTGAATGGGATATGGCAAAGAAATTTATGTCAAGGCTGAAGAACAGCTTTCTCGCCGCCGTCAAAAGGCAGCCATTGAAGCTGAAAACAGACGAGAAAAAATATATAAAAAGCTTCCGAGAGTAAAGGAAATTGAAGCTCTTCTTACCCGCACGGGAATAGCTGCCGCTAAGGCGGTAATTTCGGGCGGCGATACAAAAACCGAGCTTATAAAGCTTAAAGACGAAAATTTAAAGCTTCAAGGCGAGCTCAAACTGCTTCTTATACAAAACGGCTTCACTCTTGCAGACCTCGAAGAGCAATATCTCTGCCCCATGTGCAAGGACAGAGGGTATATTGACGGCAAGATGTGCGAATGTATGAAAAAACTTTTGAGAGATATTGCTTTTCAGGAACTAAACTCGCTATCACCGCTTGCTTTGTCAAGCTTTGATACCTTTAATCTCGGTTACTATTCAAGCAACCCCGACAAGGACGGAAATATTCCTAGTGCAAGGCTGGAAAAATTCTACAAATTCTGCAAAAGCTATGCGGAAAAATTCAACGGCACAGGCAAATCCATACTCATGGAGGGCGGTACAGGTTTGGGAAAAACGCACCTCTCCCTCGCAATTGCACAGAGAGTAATCGACCGAGGCTTTGGTGTAATATACTGTTCCGCACCGAATATTCTCACCGTGCTTGAAAAGGAACATTTTTCAAGAGATCCCGTCAGTAAAACTCTGCGTCACCTCGAAGAATGTGACCTGCTCATACTCGATGACTTAGGAACAGAATTTACAACCCAGTTCACCACCTCCTGTATTTACAACCTGATTAATACAAGATTATCACGAGAAAAGCCGACTATCGTAAACACAAACCTTTCCTTGTATGAGCTAAAAAAAATATACAGTGAAAGATTCGTTTCAAGAATGATAGGTGAACACATTTATCTTGAATTTATCGGTGAAGATGTGCGGATTGTAAAAAGACGAGCAGAAAATATAAATCAATAATCCTGCTACACAGCTTTCCTGTAAAAGGCCATATATTAACAAAGTATGACCTTTTATAAAAACTGCGTATAACTACAATTTCATAAAATAAATAAATTATTAATAAAATTTTCTTTTTCTATTTTGAAATGTTGTACTTATTACAGCCTCGTTAAATATTGATTTTTTGTTAATAGTATGTTACTATATATACACAGGTGTATGGAAAAATTTACTTACTCGATATCGCTTATAATATGTAAACAGCGATATTAACCGCACCACATTTAAGGAGGAACTTTATAATGAAAAAAGCACTTTCACTCATGCTCTGTCTCATTCTTGCACTCGGCTGCTTATCCGCAACAGCTTTAACTGCAAGTGCAGACACAATGCCACGTTACATCGTACTTTTGTTGGACGTTTCCGGCAGCATGGACAAAAATGATCGCATTGAATCCGAAAAAGAAGCCGCTCTCAAATTCTGTCAGACTGCTGTATCAGCTGAAAAGGATGACAAGGTTGCTATCGTAACATTCAGCGATGAAATCACAACCGTTTGCGAATTTACAAATGACTTGGATACTCTCAGCACAGCTATTAACGGCATCTACCCCAGCGGTAATACAAACTTCAGCGATGCTCTCATTTGTGCAGATGAGCTTTTGACTAACGAGGCTGCAAAGGGTGTTGATTTTGAAAGAAACATCGTTCTCTGCTCAGACGGTATCCCGGTAACAGGTGCACTCTCATTCACCGGTGAATACACAAGCAGTGACCATTCCAACTACATGTATGCTAATGCTGCATTGGAATTCGACAAGACACTTTGGCCGACAACAAATGTTTACACAATCGGATTTTTCCAGGGCTTAACCGGCAGAAGCAAGACCTTCGGACCGCAGTTCATGGCGGATCTCGCTAATAAGATGTCCGTTGTAACAGACGATGCTGACAAACTTATTGAAACATTTGAAGATTTTGCCCAGGAAATCGTTAAGGTAGAAACTCCGACAGAGCCTACATCTTCCGAAACACCAACAGAGCCTACAAGCAATTCCGTTCAGAACCCATCAAATGCCGCTTCTATTGCACAGGCAATTCAGACAGGCAATCCGATAGCTTTTGCAGGTATCATGGTTCTTGCACTTGTTGCTTTCGGTGCAATGGCTCTTACTTCAAAGCGTAGAGAATACATCGAGAAATAATTAAAAACTAAATGCGATTATAATTTTCAACCCGACGCTGTTTTTACGGTGTCGGGTTTCTTATTATCTATTCAATCTATTCAATCTATTCTCTGTCTTGATATCATCAACATAAGTCCGAAAATGCAAATGTCAAAGCAGTTAAAGCTTCAACGAAGATTGACTATACAAGCTAACCTTTTAAAAAACTTACTTTTCATAAAACTACGTTTTACCTAATAAATAAAATCTCGAAAGCTTGCTGATTTCAAAAAGGAAAACGCTTCGGTGATATTTAATGAAAAGCCATTTACACAAATATATCACTCCCTAAAAATGCCGCATAACTGAATTTTGCCCGATTTAAACAATGATTAAGCCTCACGGCTTCTAAGGATTAATAGCATATAAAATCAGTGGATATTATCTCCAATAAATGCGTACAATAGAAACTTAATTTCAAGAGCAAGGTTATTTCAACATAGGTAAAGGCATTTATATATATATAAAAGACACACGCACCCTAAACGATGTTAAATTCGCTTAAGGTGCGTGTATTTAATAAGTCAATGGACGTAATAAATTAATTCAATTACTCATTCCTCGGTATAATATTCATCACTGTAACCGCTATCGGCTGAATAATCATCGTAGCCGCCATACTCATCGTAGGAATAATCCTGATCGTAATCGTCATAGTAGTCAACATACTCAAACTGACTGTCGTAATCTGTTGTATCCTCTTCTTCTCCCCAATACGGATCAGATTCCCAATCATCAGCGGTATCTTCTTCATCGGAATCGCTGTCTACTGCATCTACGCTCGGATCATAATCCTTAAAGCCTTCTATAACAAGGCTTGAGTTGTCAAAGCTCCACTTGCTTTTTGCATTGCTAAGCAGACTGTTTGTTGAGTCCTTTGAAACATCAACCGTCACTATGAAGCCGCCTACATTATCACCCGAAACTGTATAACTGCACTTTTCGCTGTCCGCAGGAACGGGTATTTCGGTTGTATTAAAGGCTTCAAGCTTAGGAACATAATATACAATCCACTTGCCCTTCTCACCCTTGTCAACAAGTAAGCCGCCGTTTTCAAAGGTATATTGCTTAATTCCTTCAATATACTCTTCAAGACAAAGACTGTTGTCGTTAATAACATAAGAATGCGGAGCTCCGACATAACGGAAGTGCCATGACTCATAGCCTATTCCCGTGATGTTCGTCTTATCTGCAGGATATCTGAGCACAAAGCCGTAATCGGCACAATTCTCCGAAAGCCAGCTGTAAACTCCCTCGCCGTCAAGCTCTACCATTTCA
>JBGVDU010000374.1:0-1489 GCA_045119555.1 Acutalibacteraceae bacterium
TCAGAGAAATTAAAGAAGTAATGGAGATGACGGAGGACGAGTTTTCCGAGAAGCTGAAAAAGCTTTGTGAATTGTTTGAAATTGACGGGTTACTCGATTCTCACCCTTACGATTTAAGCGGCGGCGAACAGCAAAAGGCGGCTTTAGTAAAGGTGCTTTTGCTGAATCCGAAAATTTTACTGCTTGACGAGCCAACAAAGGGTATGGACGCATACTCCAAGGGTTCTGTTTTGAAAATAGTAAAGACCTTGAAGGACTGCGGTATAACTGTTCTGACAGTAACGCATGATGTGGAATTTGCCGCTATGTGCTCCGACAGATGCGGACTTTTCTTTGATGGAGAGGTAGTATCGGAGGATATTCCTCGGGAGTTTTTTTCGCAAAACACCTACTACACAACTGCCGCCGCTAAGCTTTCAAAGGGAATCTTTGAGAATACCGTCACATGTGAACAGCTTTACGAGATATGCAAAATAAATGGGGTGCGTTGATATAAATAAAAAGAAAATATTATCGTATATAATGATATTTGCGTTAGTTCCGCTTTTGATATTCACGGGAGTATCTTTGTTAGCCGACAGACAGTATATGGTTGTTTCAATCGCAATCGCAGTCTTGTCGTGCATATCGTTTTTCGTTTCCTTTGAAAAAAGGGAAAAGAACACACAGCGAATCGTAATCCTTGCGGTAATGGTTGCCTTATCCGTTGTAGGAAGATTTGCGTTTTCTTATGTTCCGTTTTTCAAGCCCGTAACGGCGATAGTTATGATTTGCGGAATTTATATGGGTGCGGAGGCAGGCTTTTTGTGCGGTGCTTTGTCGGCTTTTATTTCAAATTTTATATTCATGCAGGGCCCGTGGACGCCCTTCCAAATGTTTATATGGGGAGCAATAGGATTTATGGCTTCGCTCACGTCACCGCTTTTAAAGAAGAATAAAATCGCCCTGTCGATAGGCGGAGCTTTGGCAGGTGTTGTGTATTCGATGTTTATGGATATATGGACAGTGCTTTGGTGGGACAGTACATTCAGCCTTTCAAGATACGCAGCAGCAATAACAACAGCACTTCCGATAACGGCGATTTATGCAGTGTCTAATGTAATATTTTTGCTTCTATTGACTCAGCCGATAGGGAAAAAGCTTGAACGCATTAAAAAAAAGTATGGGGTTTAGGTGTAAGCTTAAAAACGGAATAAAGAAAAAATTATTTAAATCCAACCTTTTGGGTAACTTAAAAAAATTTCAAAAATTTTACTCAAACCCCTTTACAAATTTCAAAAATGTGGTATAATATTAACTGTTGCGAATGAATGTTAATTCAAACAAAGAGCTTTCAAAGCTTTAAATAAAAAGTTAAAAAAGTTCTTGACAAACAGAAAAAGATGTGATATAATAATCATCGTCGCAAATGAGTTGCGGATGTAGTTTAGTGGTAGAACTTCAGCCTTCCAAGCTGATCGTGTGGGTTCGATTCCCATCATCCGCTCCA